>JBAQHA010000305.1:0-3150 GCA_049288075.1 Oricola sp. | reverse complement strand
AGCCCGCGCTCGGCCATCGGATTCCTGCTGCATGCCGCGGCCTTTCCCTCCGAAGCGATCGGCCCGCGCCGAGCAGTCACCCTTCCGGGCGTGGCGGTCAGCGTCGGCGAACAGATCGAGGCGCTGCGCCGCGTCGCCGGCGACAGGGCGGTAGCGTTGATCCGCGAGGAGCCGGATCCGGCCATCGCCGCTATCGTCGACAATTGGCCGCGGCGTTTCGAGGCGAAACGCGGACGCGATCTTGGCTTCGTCGCCGAAACCTCCTTCGACGACATCATCCGCATTCACATCGAGGATGAGTTGGGCGGGAAGATCTAGGCGGCCAGCGCGCCGCCCAGCAGGACCAGCCCGAGCACCATGACCAGCGCGGCGCCGCCGATCTCGATGGCGCGATGCACGCCGGCCGACATCGCGCCCGAGCCTGATATCCGCAGCGCCGCGTTCTTCGCGGTCACGGCCAGTGTGGCCAGCGTCGAGACCGTGATCGCTGTGCCCAGCGCCATCGCGAAGACCGATACGATCCCGCCGACATAGAGCCCGTTCAGAAGCGCGAATGTCAGCACGATCAGCGCGCCCGAGCAGGGCCGAAGCCCGACCGCCGCCACCGCCGTCCAGGCCGAGCGCCAGTTCATCGGCCCGGCCAGCATTTTCGGGTCAGGCGCGTGCGAATGGCCGCAGCTTTCGCACACCTCGCCCTCGCCGTGATGGCGATGGCCATGCCCGTGGTCGTGGTCGTGGTCGTGATGATCATGCGCGGCCGCCGACAGCGACGCCGGCGCGCGCCGGGGCCTGAGTTTCGTCACCAGCAGCCAGAATCCGAACGCCGCGATCAGCGCATAACTCGCCGCCTCCATGAACCAGGTGGCGTCGGTCAGCTTGACCGAGGTGCCGCGCAACACGAAATAGGCGACGCCGACCAGCACGATGGCCGACACCGCCTGCAGCATCGCCGAGATGAAGGACAGGATCACGCCGCGCCGCAAAAGCGTCTCGTTGGCCAGCATGTAGGACGAGATCACCGCCTTGCCGTGGCCGGGCCCCGCCGCATGGAAGATGCCATAGGCAAAGCTCAGCCCCACCAGCAGCCACACCGCGGACCCGTCTTGGCGCATCGCCTTCAGCGCGCCCGTCATCTCGCGGTAGAATGAACGCTGCATTTCGTTGATCCACAGGAAGAAGTGCGCGAGGACACCGCCCGTCGGCTCCATCGCCACCTCGTTGGTGCCGATGCCGAGCGAGGACTGGGCCACCGCAACGCTTGCCGCCGCCGCGATCAACAACGCCGCGCACGCAGTTACGGTAAGCATTTGGCGACCATCCGTCATTTGCAGCTGACCTCCATGCGTGTCGCGAGCAACTTCGACCATTGCGTGCCCTGCGGATCGTCGAAGAACGCGTCGGTCAGCGTCGCCTGGTTCTGCGCCAGCGCCTCGTCCGGATCGGGCACGACCATCTTGCGGCTGCAATTGGCCGGCGCGCCTTCAAGCACCATCTCGCTTTCGTCGACGAAATCGATCGCCGTGTAGAAGGTCGGATCGTAGACGCCGAAGGAGGGCGACGACTTGATGTTCACCGGCGTAACCGGCTGTGTGGTGAAGAACAGGATAAGCTGTCCGTCCTGGAACAGCGCCTTCATGTCGGTCACAGGCTTGACGTCGACGCTCTTGTCGCTGACCAGAATGGTCTGGAAATAGTCGAACTCCGCCAGCGAGTCCGTCACCGTGGCGGCGACCTCCTCCAGTTCCGAATCTTCGAGTTCGTTGTTCGTGTTGGCGTCGAACTCCAGCATCACGGTCGAGGAAAAGACGTCGTCGAACCGCCAGACATGGCGCATCATATCCACGCTTCCGTCGGGCGCCACCGCAACCTCCAGCCGCGCATCGGCGAAGACATGCGGATGGGCGAATGCCTGTCCGGCGGCGCCGGCGAAGGCCAGTGCGCAAATAACAGTGGCGGCGGTGCGTTTCATCGTTGCCTGCGTGAAATGACGATGGCTTGAGCCATGACCGGACAATCCCGGCATCTTTATGGCCGGCCCGTATCGTATGTCTTGAACCAGTCGGCCAGGAAGTCGACGAATGCGCGCACCTTGGCCGGCAGGTAGCGCCGGTGCGGATAGACCGCATAAATGCCCGCTTCGTCCGGGGTCGATCCCGGCAGCACCTCCACCAGCGCGCCGCTTTCGATTTCCTTGCGCACGATGAAATCCGGCGAGAGGCCGAAACCGAGATGCGACAGCACCGCCAGCCGCGCCGACAGCGGGCTGTTGACCTCGATCGGGCCGGACACCGAGACCGCGATCGGAGTCCCGTCGGCGCGTTTCAGCAGCCAGTTGTTGCGCCTCCGCGCATTGGTGTCGACGATGCAGGGCCGCGTCGCGAGGTCTTCGGGCTTTTCCGGTTCACCGTGGCGAGCGATCGTCTCCGGCGTCGCCACGATCAGCATCCGGAACGGCGCAAGCCGCCGCGCGATGAGGCCGGAGTCCTCCAGCGTCGTCACTCGTATCGCCAGATCGAACCCCTCCTCGACCAGGTCGACGAAACGGTCGTCGAGCTGGATGTCGAGCCCGATCTCCGGATTGGCAACGACGAAGTCGATCAGCGCCTGGTCGAGCGAGGCGTCCGCAAACGAGCGCGGCGCCGACACCTTGATCCGGCCGCGCACGCCCTCCCGGCTGTCGCGCACCATGTCCTGCAGCGTGTCGATCTCGCGCACGATCTCCACCGCGCGCTTGTAATAGGTGTGGCCCAGTTCGGTAAGCGAGAACTGACGCGTAGTGCGGTTGAGCAGCAGCGCGCCGAGTTCGTCCTCCAGTTCGCGCACATATTTCGATAGCAACGCCTTGGACCGGCCGATCTTGCGGGCCGCGGACGAGAACCCCTCGTTCTCGACCACGGCGATGAAGGCGCGCATGCGCGTCAGCGTGTCCATTCAGGCAATTCCTTTTTCCGTTAAACGTCCATGCAGGCCGATTGCGAGATCGATCAGCGCCCGGTCGCTCCCCTTCGGCCCGATCAGCGACAGCCCGAACGGCGCTCCCTCGACCGTGCCCGCCGGCACGGTCATCTGCGGTAACCCGGTCAGGCCGGAGATGCAGAGCAGGCAGAGCGCCTGCTCGCGATAGGCCTGCAAAGCGTCCGGTTCCGCCTT
>JBAQHA010000304.1:0-1518 GCA_049288075.1 Oricola sp. | reverse complement strand
AACGCCATGTCCCATGCGCGCGTGGCGTTTTCCACATACGCGATTTCGTCGGGAGAGGCGTTCAGCAGCGCCGCGAATTCCGTGTAGAAGGAGGCAAGGTCGTCCGCGGCGCGCCGCTCCGCCTCATATCCGCCCAGCGTGTTTTCGTCATGCAATACGGCCTGCAGCGCCTCGAAAACCGGCGTCGGCATCAGTGACGAGCCGGCATTGTTGAAATGCAGTACCTTTTCGCATGCGGGCGTGTCCGCCCTTGCTTTCTCGATATCGATCATCTGACCGGCCTTAGTTTGATGCTGCGAATCGATTGGTTTAGTCTCAGATTGTCTGTGTGGCCGGGCCCGTTTTGACCCGGCCGCCATTCGGAACCGTTATCGACATATCCTGTCAGGAGTCATGATCGGATTCCACGCCGTACACCGCATCGCGGATTGCGGCGGGAAACGCGCCGATCACACCGGCCACGGCAGTATTGGTCAAGACGACGACTGTCAGCTTGTTCTCCGGATCGACGAACCAGTGGCTTCCAAGCGCGCCGCCCCATTGCCATGTTCCCTTGCCTTGCGGCGTTTGCGCCGCTTCCGGATCGAGAAGAACCGCCACGCCAAGTCCAAATCCCCAGCCTTCGCCCTCGGTCCATGCCCGCAGGCCGCCAATCTGGTGGCTGGTCAGCGCGGTGACCGATTCGTTCGAAAGCAGCGGGCCGCCGCCTTTTCTCAGGACTTCCAGGAACCGGAGGTATTCGTCCGCGGTGCCGCTCATTCCGCCGCCTCCCGACGGATAGGCATCGGGATCGAGCGCTCTGGCCGGCGCGACCGGTCCGCCGGTACCGAGCGGGAGGTAATCGAGGCGGTCGTTCATCCGGATCGCCCGGCTCTTACCGTCCCGGTAGGCTGCAGCCAGCCGTTTCGCATCTGTGACGTGAAAAGTCGTGGACGTCATGGCGAGCGGGCCGGTGACATACCGCTTTACGGCGTCCTCGAGGCGCATGCCCGCGGCCTTTTCGACGACCGCGCCGAGGACATCGGTCGACAGCGAGTAGCGCCACTCGGTTCCCGGTTCGTAGAACAGCGGCGCGGCGGCGAGCTTGCGCAGCGCCTCCTCAAGCGTCGTGGTCCCCGCTTCGATGCCCTGCGGCACGCCACCGGCGATGTAGGCATTGCCCTCCGGCTCGAAGAACGAGTAGCTCAGCCCCGAAGTATGAGTCATCAGCTGGCGGATCGATATTTCCGGACGCCGCCCGTCCTCGAGCCGGGGAGCGAACCACGGAAGCCAGTCGGTCACACGGTCGTCGAGCGACAGTTTGCCCTCCTCGATCAGCCTGAGCGCCACGGCCGACACGATGGCCTTGGTGTTCGATGCGTGGCGGAAGATCGTCTCCTCCGTCACGGGAATCCCGTTCTCACGGTCGGCCATGCCTGCGGCGCGGCGATAGACAATTTCGCCATCGCGGGCAACGAGCGCGACCGCTCCGACGATTTTCTCCGATTCGACCCAGCGATCGATCACCGCGTCCAACCG
>JBAQHA010000303.1:0-4596 GCA_049288075.1 Oricola sp. | reverse complement strand
CTTTTCGGCTTCGGCAAGCGCCTTCTCGACCGTCAGGTCCGGATTGATGACGAATGCCTGCTTCACGAGGCACACTTCCTCGTAGAACTTGCGCAGGCGGCCTTCGACCATCTTCTCGATGATGTTGTCCGGCTTGCCAGATGCCCTGGCCTGCTCGGAGAAGATCGCGCGCTCACGCTCGACAGCAGCCGGATCGAGGCTGGTTTCGTCAAGAGACATCGGATTGGTCGCGGCGACATGCATCGCGATCTGCCGGCCGATTGCACGCGCGGCATCCTTGTCGCCCGTCGTCTCGATGGCGACGAGAACGCCGAGTTTGCCGAGACCGTCGGAGACAGCGTTGTGGACATATGTCGCGACCGTGCCGTCGAGGCGCGCAGAGCGACGAAGCGTCATGTTTTCGCCGATGGTCGCAATAGCGTCCTTCACGGCCTCGGCGATCGGCTTGGCGCCACCCGAATAGCTCGCGGCCGCGACAGCTTCGACCGAACCGTCCGTGCCGAGCGCTGCCTGGGCGATGTTGCGGACCAGATCCTGGAACGCGTCGTTGCGTGCGACGAAGTCGGTTTCGGAGTTGACCTCGACAACGACGGCGCCCTTGTCGTCGGATGCGACGCCAATCAGGCCCTCGGCGGCGGTGCGGCCGGCCTTCTTGTCGGCCTTGGAGATGCCTTTCTTGCGCAGCCAGTCAACGGCGGCTTCGATGTCACCATTGGTTTCGGTCAGCGCGGTCTTGCAGTCCATCATGCCTGCGCCGGTCATGTCGCGAAGTTCTTTTACGAGAGATGCGGAGATGCTCATCGGTTCGCCTCTTTATGTCGAACGGTTTCGGACACGCGGTCCGAATGGGTGACGCACGCGGCACTGAAGCGTGCCATGCGCCGATTCATGTAACGGTTTGATGACCGCGCCCGGCATCGCCAGGCGCGGATCGGGAAGATCAGGCCTGGACGTCCGCCTGCTCGGCCTCGGGCGCCACGACCGCGGCAGCCTCTTCGGCGAGGATCTCTTCGACAGGTGCCTCTGCGGAGGCTCCGACATCGATGCCGGACGCGCCCTGCTGCCGCGCGATACCGTCGAGGGCGGCGCGGGCGATCAGGTCGCAGTAGAGCGAAATAGCGCGCGCGGCGTCGTCGTTGCCCGGGATCGGGTAATCGACCGTATCCGGATCGCAATTGGAGTCGACGATCGCGACAACCGGGATTCCGAGACGCTTGGCTTCCTGGATTGCGATCGCTTCCTTGTTGGTGTCGATCACGAACATCAGGTCAGGCGTGCCGCCCATATCCTTGATGCCGCCAAGGGCGCGGCTGAGCTTTTCGCGCTCGCGCTCGAGGTTCAGACGTTCCTTCTTGGTGAAGCCGGAGGCGTCCGAAGCCAGGATTTCGTCGACCTTGCGCAGGCGCTGGATCGAGTTGGAGATCGTCTTCCAGTTGGTCATCATGCCGCCAAGCCAGCGGGCGTTGACGTAGTACTGGGCGCAGCGGCCGGCAGAATCGGCAACGATTTCCGAAGCCTGGCGCTTTGTGCCGACGAACAGAACGCGGCCGCCGCCGGCGACGGTGTCGGAGACAACCTTCAGCGCCTGGTGCAGCAACGGAACGGTCTGCGAGAGATCGAGAATGTGAATATTGTTGCGGGCCCCGAAGATATAACGGGCCATTTTGGGGTTCCAGCGGTGCGTCTGGTGTCCGAAGTGAACACCAGCTTCCAGCAGCTGGCGCATGCTGTAATCAGGCAGTGCCATCGTATTTCCTTTCCGGTTGAACCTCCACGAAGCCAAAAGCGGTTGCCCGCCACCGGTGGGACCGGCCGGATTTCTCCCGGTTCGAACCCGAACTTCGTGTGTGGAATGCGCCGCGCGATACCGCATCGCCGCGCCATTTGCAAGTGCGATGGACGAAAATGCCCTTAACGGCCGGCACCGAGACTACTTGCAGCTCTCTTGCGGCAGAATCTCGATTTGGTTGAGGGAGCCGGTGAGCGCGTAGTCGCCATAGTCCATCAGGAGATCGCGCGTGACGCCATTGTCGTAGAGCTTGAACGACGTCTGGTAGGCGGGAAGCGACTCGCCGCCATTTTCGTCTTCCTCGTCGAAGTAGGAGATCGAGACATTGCGGAATGGTTCGCTTTTCAAAGGGCCGGCATTCTCGCCGTCGCCTTCCGTTCCCGACTTCTGTGGGCCGACGATGACCGTCGTCGTCATGACCCGGTCTCCGCCGTCGGAGCCATCGAAGATCTTCGTCTCGTAGATCGACTCGCCGGTGGCAGCCCTTTGGAGAAGATCGATCGTGTGAGCCGTCGGGAACAGGGCCGAAGCGAGCGTGAACTCCGCCTCTTTCGGCTTCTTGAGCGTGATTGTCGTGGCCTCGCCGTCATGGGCGGCCATCCCCGACAATTCCTGCTCCAGCCTGTCATCGACAAAGGACTTGCTGAGGAAGCGGAAATTCTCCCCTGTACCATCCTCGAATGAAATCACCTGCTGGTCTGTCACCTCGTTTCCGCCGACCGAACGTATTTTCATGACGAACCGGTAATTCGTCGAATAGCCCTCGCAAGCAGATCCCTTAAACTCGTAGACGATACGTCCGCTCACATCGGTGATTCCGGATGCATCGGATGCGTGCTTGAGAGCGATGTCGTAGACGGCGCGGTGCGACGCGAGGATCGGCGCGGCGGCCTGCGCCGGCGACACCAACCCCACCACAACCACCACCCACACAGCAGCACCGGTAATCGTCTTGCCGATTTTGTGGTTCATTTTCACGTTCCGTTTTTCGCCGACTATAGGATTTCTCATGGCGGAAGCGAGGCAAAAGATGCAAGAGAGCGCCTGGATCCCAGTTCGACCACAACAAAGGTAAACAGATGACATCGACCATCAGCGAAAGGCTGGCAGCGCTGGGCGTTACCCTGCCCCAGGCCGCCGCGCCGGCCGCAAATTACTTGCCGACCGCGACAACCGGCAATCTCCTGCTGACTTCGGGCCAGTTGCCGCTGAAGGATGGAGCGATGATCCACAAGGGTCTGCTCGGACGCGACCTGACCGTCGATGAAGGCCGGGAAGCGGCAAGGCTGTGCGCGATCAATGTCCTGGCGCAGGCAAGGACCGCCCTCGGCGACATCGAAAAGATCAAGCGCATCGTCAAGATCACGGTCTTCGTTGCGTCCACCCCCGATTTCGTCGAGCAGCATCTCGTCGCCAATGGCGCATCGGATTTCCTTGCCGAAGCCCTTGGCGAGCGCGGCAAGCATGCGCGTTCAGCGGTCGGCACTGTCTCGCTGCCGCTCAATGCACCGGTCGAGATTGAGGCAATAATTGAAGTATAGCCTGTAGCATCATGACAAAGCTCGCATTTTTGACAACGCGCCCTATCGCGCATCGCGGCCTTCACGACGCCAATCACCGGCGTTGCGAGAACTCCCTGTCGGCATTCGAAGCCGCTATCGCCGGCAATTTCGCCATCGAACTGGATGTCCAGCTTTCCGCCGACGGCCATGCGATCGTCTTCCATGACGAGACGCTCGACCGTCTGACGGACAAGACCGGCCCCCTCGCCGCGCACAGGGCCGCCGATCTGCGCCGAATCCGCCTCGGCGAAACCGAGGACCACATTCCGGCGCTCGCCGAAACGCTCGAGCGTGTCGCGGGGAGAGTCCCCGTCGTCATCGAGATGAAGGAAAACGGCGACCGTAACGAGGCGCTCGCCCGCGCGGTAGCGGCCGATCTGGAATCCTATGACGGTCCCGTCGCCGTCATGTCGTTCAGCCACGGCCTGCTTTCCGCCTTCGCGGGGACCGGGTCCGACGCGCCGCTCGGACTGACGGCGGAAGGCATCGGAGATCACGCGCTCGCCGAACACAACAAGGCGCTGGCATACGGGATCGCCTTCGTCTCCTACCACGTCAAGGCGCTGCCCAACGGTTTCGTGAGCCACGTCCGCGAGGAACTCGGCCTGCCGGTCATCACCTGGACCGTGCGCAATCCCGAGGATGCGGAAACCACCTACCGTTACGCGGATCAGATAACATTCGAAGGATTCGATCCGGATCGCTGAAACGAGGCTTGTAAGCTTCGGGACAAGCGATAAATCTGTTCGCATGAGCGAAACATTGGCCGGCTCCGGCGCGCAAGCGCACAACGGTGAATTCGTGCTCCGCGTGCGCGACCGGTTTTCCGGTATCGATCGCGGCCAGTGGCGCCGGTTATCCGGAGCCGCTCCGGGCATCTGCAACACCGCTTATAATCCCTTCGTGTCGCACGCCTTCCTGAACGCACTCGAGCAATCAGGCTGCGCCACGGCGGACAGTGGCTGGCATGCGCAACACCTCGCGCTGGAAAACGCCCGCGGCGACATCGTGGCCGCTGCGCCTTGCTACCTCAAGTCGCACAGCCAGGGCGAATACGTGTTCGACCACTCCTGGGCCGACGCCTACCAGCGTGCGGGCGGCCGGTACTATCCCAAGCTGCAATGCTCGGTTCCGTTCACCCCGGTGACGGGACCGCGCCTGCTGGTGTCGTCGCAGGTCAACGCCGCGACCGCGCGGCTGGCGCTGGCGAACGGCCTCAGGGCGCTGGCGGAGAGACTCGGCGTG
>JBAQHA010000302.1:0-2499 GCA_049288075.1 Oricola sp. | reverse complement strand
GCCGCGGGCTGCGGCGCTGCGGGCGCTGCCGGAACGGCGGGAGCGTAGGTCTGCACGAAGGACTGCGCGGTCTCGCGCGAGACGCGGATGCGCAGATCGCCCTGTTCGATCTCGATCTCGGTGAGATCGGTCTCGTTGAGAATTGCGGCGAGGTCTTTCACCAGCTCTGTATCGATCGCCGGCTTGCGTTCACCCATGATACCCTCGAATTATTCTTGTCCGTTGTTGTTCATATGTACGGCCAGCGCGCGCATCGCAAGCAGATAGCCTTGCGTGCCGAGGCCGCAGATCATGCCCTTTGCGACCGCGCTGACATACGAGTGATGGCGAAAACGCTCCCGGGCGTGGATATTGGAGATATGCACCTCCACTACGACCGCTCCCGAACCGGCGATCGCGTCGCGCAGCGCCACGGATGTATGCGAATAGGCGCCTGGATTGAAAACGACGCCCGTGCCCTCGCGTCCTGCCTGCTGCAACCGGTCCACCAGGTCGCCTTCGTGGTTGGATTGGTAGCAGGTAACCTCGAAACCCAGTTCGCGGCCGAAGGCCTCGCAGGACTTTTCCACGTCGGCAAGCGTCTGCGCGCCGTAAATTCCCGGTTCGCGCGTGCCCAGCAGATTCAGGTTCGGGCCGTTCAGGATCAGTACGCGTTGTGCCATCGCACGTTTCGCCGAATGTTGTCGTTGTCGCCAGAATACGCTTGCCGTTCGGTAGAGCCTGCGGCGGCGACGGGCAAGAGGCAGAGGCCGTTTTGCCCGTCGAATCCGGCCATGCGCACATGAAATTGCCCGCTGGAGTTAACAAACCGCTGGTTTTCGGCCTTTTTCCCGATCAGCAGACAGTCGAGCCGCACTGCCGCACATTGGCTACCTTGGTGGTCAGAACCGACGCCCCGAGCGCTCCGGAGACGATCTCGTCGCCGATGACATAGGCCGGTGTGCCGTTGATCCCGAGCGACGAGGCAAGCTGGTAGGTCTCGTTGATCCGCTGCTCGACGCTCGCATCCTTCATCCGCTCGCGGATTTTCGCCTCGTCGCCGCCGAGGTCGGTCGCTACCTTCATCGCCACGTCCTCGTTGGCGCGGCCGTCATGGCCGAGCAGGCGCAAGTGGAACTCGGTGTATTTCTCGGGATAGAGATCGTTGAATGCGAAGGCGACGTGATGCGCGGCGACCGAATCCGGCCCGAGGATCGGGAATTCCTTCAGCACGAACTTCAACTCGCTGTCGACTTCCATCATCGAGATCATGTCGGCCAGCGCGCGTTTGCAGTAGCCGCAATTGTAGTCGAAGAACTCGACAACGGTCGCCGAGCCGTCCTTGTTGCCGAGCACCGGATCGGTCGCGCTGGCGAAGATCGTGTCGGTGTTCTTCGTGATCGCTTCCTGTTGCTGCTCCCGCTGCGCCGCGACCTGCTTGGTCTCCAGCGCGTCCTGTACTTCCAGCAGCACTTCCGGGTTGGCGAGCAGGTATTCCCTGATGATCGACTCGATCTCCTTGCGCTCGTTGGCGTCGAAGGCGGCGGCCGGGCCGGCGGCGGGCAGCACGATTGCTGCCGCGATCGCGGAGGTCAAAAGGAGATTGCGAAGACGGATTGCCATGAACGGGCCTTTCGTGAGTTGTCGGGTCAACGCGACCGCGGGATTTCGAAACGGATGATGTCGTCGGCGCGAAGCCATTGCGGTGAATTGGGCGGAAACCGGCGCTTGGCGCGCGCGGCGAAAACCTTGGCGTCCTTGTACCTGCCGGAGTGAAAATTCTGTTCCGCCGTCGCGAGGTCGGCGTTGCCGATGTCGCCCAGCCGCCCATAGGCCATGGCGAGGTGCTGGTAGGCGTCCGGATTGACGGGATCGGTCGACAGCGCGACCTCCAGTTCGCCGACCGCGCGCTGCAGGCTCTGCGGATCGCCCGCCAGCACAAGCGCATGGCCGAGCTCGCTCTGGATGATGCCGGAATGGGACTTGTCGAGCTTCGCCGCCCTGGTGAAGGCGTCCGCCGCGCCCTTGGCGTTCTGGGCCTTCAGCTCGATCTCGCCCTTGATCTCGTGGAAATAGGGATTGGAAGGATCGCCGGCGATCAGCTTGTCGATCATCGGCAGCGCCTCGCGCGGCGAGCCGTAGAGGAATTTCGCGATCGCCCGGCCATATTCCGCGGCGCGCGGGCTTTTCGTCTTCTTCGCGAAACTCTCCACTGCCCCCGGACCGCCGTTATAGGCGAGGATCTTGGCGCGCGCCATGTCGTGGCGCTCCTGCAGTTTCGCGGAATCCGCCTTGCCGAAACTGGGGCTCTTGTGCGCGATGTCGTCCAGCGCCGAGATGCGGTCGCGCGGCATCGGGTGGCTGATCCGGTAGGGGTCGATCCGGTCGCTGATCAGCGCGATGGAGCGCTGCAGGTGCTGCATCGTCGTCAGGAGGCCCTTGGGCGACTGTCCGGTCCTGTTCAGGAATTCGACGGCGGCGCGGTCGGCGGCCAGTTCCTCGCTGCGCTGATAGGTCAGG
>JBAQHA010000301.1:0-7471 GCA_049288075.1 Oricola sp. | reverse complement strand
GGGATATTACGGGTGGATGACCGGTTGATTTCGATCCCGCGAAAGCGCGGGAAAGGAGAATTTTAGTTGAAAAATCAATGTTCTGGCCGGCCTTCCGGCCGGCCGTGATGATGAAAGGCAAGCATTGTCCGCAAACCGCGGATAACCGGCGCTACCGGTCCACGACGGCCTTGAAGCCCTCGAACTGCGGATGGCCGGCATACATGCCCTTGTTGTTGCCGGCGTTCTTGTGCGCATTGCGGAAATTGTCCGATGTCGTCCAATGGACGAAATGGTCGTGGCTCTCCCAGATCGTGTGCGAGGCATAGAGCGTCGTGCCGTCTTCCTCGTTGTAAGGACCCTTGAGCAGGTGGAACGAGCGGAAGCCCGGCATCTGGGCAAGGCTGGTGTCGCGGTTGCGCCAGACGTCCTCGAAGGCGGTCTCCTGTCCGTCGACGACGCGGAAGCGGTTCATGGCCACATACATTTTCACTCTCCTTGTTTGCATGTTTGGATCGGATCGGTCATCGCCGCACTTCGACGGGGATGACGAACTGGCTTTGCGCGCCGGTGGGCGGCGGCGGAAACGGCGCGGAACGGCGGATGTGATCGAGCGCAACGCTGTCGACCGAAGCCGAGCCGGAACTCGACGCGACTGCGGCGCTCGCCAGTGCTCCGTTGGGCGCGATGGCGAAACGGATACGGGCGACGCCCGCTCCATCGCCCTTCTTCTGCCGCGTCCGACGGATTTTCGAATAGACCTTTCCCGGATAGGTCGACGCGGCCGCGTTTCCGGCCGCCGAAGCGTTTCCGCCACGCTCGCCGCCTCCGGTCCCGCTCTTCGCCTCCTCGCGCCCTTCCGCCTGTCCGGCGCGGGCGTTGCGGTCGGCATTGCCCCGCGCTGCGTTCGCGGGCTGGTTGCGTACGGGCTTCTTCTCTTTCGGTTTCTGCGCCTCGGCGAGGTTGCGCGCGTCTTCCGCTCGCGATGGCCGCGCGACAGGCACGGGAACTTGCGGCATCTCGGGAAGCGCCTTGACGACCTCGGCCGCGTGAGACGGCGCGAGCGAGGCGACCTCTGTCGGCTTTTCTTCCGCAATCGGCGCCGGTTCGGCGACAGGCGTCGGCAGGGCCACGTCGCCGGCGGCGGCGGGCGTCGCCTGCACGATTGCGGATGCGGGAATTGCGGAAACGGCCAACGTCTTGAGAGGCGTCGACGAAGCCCGGTGGACGACGGCCGGCCGCGTCTCCGCCAATTCTTCCACGGGGCGCTGCTCGACCGGCCGCGCGGCCTCGGCCCGAGCCGGGGCGACAGGCGTCACGGGCTCCGCCTGCGCCGGCCGCAACCGGTCGCTGCCCCGCAGCAGGTCCTCGAAGCTGGACCCCAGTGCGGCGATTTCCGCCGTCGCGTCTCCCTCGACAAGGGCCGGCGGTGCGGAAGGCGTCGCGACCATGGCGGCAGCGAAATGCACGCCGAGCGAGGCGACGAGCGCCACCGACGCCTTGAGAGCCTGACGCCGCATCATTGGAGCCCCCGTTCGGTAACAATGAAGACGCGGCCCGCCCCGGCGTCGCGCAACGCCCTGCCGAGTTCGACCAGCCGCACGGCGGGCAGGTCGCGGTCGGGCACGAGGCGGATCGCGGCCTGGCCTGTATCGTCCTTCTCGCCCGTCAGCGCGATTGCCTCCGCCGTCTCGACCGGCCGCCCCCGCCACGACATTGTTCCATCCGCATGGATGACCAGCGCGTCCGGCGGCTCGCGTCCCTCGAGATCCGAAGTCCGCACCAGCGTCACGTCGCGGTCGATCGACGGCGCCAGCGTTCCGGCGACCAGGAAGAACACCAGCATCAGGAAGACGACATTGATCAAGGCGATCGTCGGTTCGCCCTTGCGGCTGGACGGTGCGGTCGGAGCGGCAAGACGCATGCGTTCACTCCGCCTATCTCAAAACCGCTACGGAAAAGCCGGGCGCTGCGCGAAGTGTGGCATACACATCGACGAAACGCTGCGAGGAGGTCTTGTCGTCGAGCGACAGCAACACCGTGTCCGCTCCGCCGTTCGCCTGTCCGGCAAGCGCCTCGCCGATCTTCGCGAGTTCCACCGGTGCGCCGTTGAGCATAAGCGCGTCGCCGTCGAGGCGCAGATAGACCGGCGAAATCGATTTGTCCGCGCCGCCGCCCGCCGCCGTCAGCTCGATTTCGCCAAACTTGGCGAAGGTTGAGGACAGCATGAAGAACAGCAGCAACAGGAAGATGACGTCGATCAGCGACGTCATCGAGATCGCGCCGCGACGCCTGATCGCCGTATCAAGCTGCATGGAGGTCGAACCCCTCCGCGCCCTGCGGGACGAACTCGCCCGCGACGCGGTCCGGATCGGCAAGGCGGACCGGATTGAGCACGATCGTCAGCGCGCGCTCCAGCGCCTCGCGCTCGCGCGCCACGCGGCTCTCGAAGAAGGTGAGCAGCAGCGAGGTCGGCATCGCGACGGCGAGGCCGACCGCCGTCGTCAGCAGCGCTACCCAGATGCCGCCGGCCAGAATCGACGGATCGACCGAATTGCCCGCCTCCTGCAGTCTCTGGAACGCCGCGATCATCCCGAGCACCGTGCCGAACAGGCCGATCAGCGGCGAAACCTGGGCGATGGCGTCGAGCGCGCGGAAACCGGATTGCAGCCGCGCCAGATAGCCCGACGCCTCGACCCGCAGGCGTTCGGAAAGCGCCTCGCGGTCCTGCTGCGCGGCCGCCGAGGCCGTAGCCATCGCCTGCCAGACGATGCGGGCAAGCGCGCTTCGGCCGGCATTCAGATCGGCGATCGCCGTGCGCTGGCCGCCGGCTGTCCAATGCGCCAGCGCGCGATCGAGATTGCGGTGCCGGCCGACGCCCGCCTGCAGGAATTGCCAGAGCTTCAGGATCACCAGCGCCGCGGAGACGATGGAAAGCCCGATCAGCAGCGTGACGACGGGTCCGCCGAGGTCGAGGAATTCGCCGATGCGTTGAATGGTGGTACCTACAGTGCCGTTCATCCGGCGATCTCCGTCGCGGTCTTCGAGGTGACCGTCAGTCTGTCGATGCATTCATTGCCGCTGAGGCCGCCGCCCTTGCAGGAGGCCGCCCCGTTGATCAGGATCTTGCCGATCTTGCCGCAATCGGCGCTGTCCAGATCGAACTGCCGCACCCGCATGCGGCCCTGCGGCAGTTCCTGGAAATCGAACAGTGTCAGCCGGTCGACCTTGCCGGCGGTGTCGATCAGAACCGTTTCGTAGGACAGCGCGGAGAGATCGGTTCCGAGCCGGTTGTCTGCGAGGAACACGATCCGGCAGGTCCTGTCGATCTGCTGCATCGCGTTCAGTTCGAGCGAAAGATTCGAGGCCGGCGCCGCCTGGTCTTGTGAAGACGCCGGCCCCGACAGGGCCAGGACGCACGACAGACCGAGCGCGGCCGTGACCGGGATGCCGTGGGAGTGTCGTCCTGCCTGTTTCATGGTGGGCCTCAGAACTTGAACGTTTTCGCCAGGGAGACCTTGAAGGTGCGGCCCTTCGCCGGGGCCGACGCCTGCAGGAATTCCTGGTATTGCCGGTTGAAAAGATTGTCGACGCGGCCGGTCAGTTCGAAGCCGGCAAGCCGGCCTTCCTCGGGTTTCCACGACGCGAAGATGTCGTGGACATGGAACGCCTCGGTCGGCGTAGCGGGGAACGGGACGATGACGACCCGGTCCTGCGCGGCGACGAGGCGGGCGTCCCAGCCGAAGCGTATGCGATGCTCGGGCAGCTTGCCGCCGATCGTGAAGAAAATCTCGTCCGGCGCGATGTTGGGCGCGGGCTGGTCCAGGATGAGGTCGTCGCCGCGGATGGCCGATGCCCCGAGGCTGGCGAAGAAGCGGTCGGACTCGTAGTTCGACTCGAATTCGACGCCGTAGATCCGCACATGGCCGGCATTCACATAGGGCTCGGTTCCACCGTAGTCGGTCCCGCGCACCATCATGTCGTGAATGTCGTTGTAGAACGCGGTGACCTTGTAGGAGAGCGTGTCGTTGCCTGTAACGACACCGTCGAAGTCCTGGCCGAATCCCAATTCGACGGAGTTGGCGCGCTCCTTGTCGAGATTGCCCTGGACGGTTGTCGCATTCCAGCTGAACTCCTCGTCCACCCCGGGCAACCGCTCGGTATAGGCATAGGAGCCGAAGACGGAGAGATTGTCCGTCAGCTTGTAGTGGAGCGCGATCTTCGGCGAGACCGCGAAGCCGGTCACGTCCGTCGGCTGGACGGGACGCGGCGTCGTGGTGTCGCTCTGATAAAGCGTGGTGCCGACCGGCGTCAGCTGGTGCCAGTCGCCGCGCAGGCCGGTGATGACCGTGAAGCGGTCGTTCCAGATGAATTCGTTCTGCGCGAACATGCCCACGACGGTCTCGTCGCCGTCCGGATGGCTGGAGGCCGAGGTTCCGTCCAGGTCGATCCTGCGGCGCTGGTGGTATTTCGATTGCAGTCCGTAGGTGAGGTAGTTTTCATAGCCGTCGCCTGTCCACTCGGCGGTATTTTCGGCCTTGAGCTCCCAGTAGGCATAGCTCATGTCGGCGTTGAGCGTGACTTCCTGGCTGTTGCGCTGCTTGGAGTAGGACGCGTTGATCTTCAGGTCGAGCCAGGGATTGTCGGACGCCGCGTCTTCGTAGGAGATGATGGCGGTCGTGTCGTCGACGGTGCGCGGGATCGGCACGGCCGAATACGGATCGCCGCCGAATGGCGCGCCGCCCGGAGCAGGCGTCGACAAACCGTCGGACGCCATGTGCGAGTAGGACGCCCTGAGCACGCGCTCATGCGCGTCATCGAGATAGAACGTGCCCTTGAACAGTCCCGACGGAGCCTGGGTCCCGGTTCCGGGCAGTTCGCCGCCATTGCCGGTGACGATGTTCTGGAAATCGGTGTAGCTGCCGGCGGCCAGGAACTCCGCGGCGGCGCCCATGCGGGCGGCCAGGATGGCGGAGGCCTTGTAGCCCTCCTGGTTGCTGTCGCCCGTCATCTTCAGCCGCAGCGCGCCGCTTTCGCCGTCCTCGAGGAAGTCGGAGGCGTCCTTGGTGGTGAAGTTGATGACGCCGCCGAGAACGCCCGATCCGTAGAGCGTGCCGGCGGCCGGCCCGCGCAGGACCTCGACGCGCTTGTAGAGCTCCGGGTCGGTGAAGACGCCGCCCATGCGATAGGACTCGTAGTACTTGGTGGCGCCGTCGACATTGACCTGCACCCGGCCCTCGTTGTTGGAGCCGATTTCCTGCGGCCCGAAACCGCGGATATTGAAGTTCTGGCCGATCGCCGTGTCGCCGCCGGTCGCGTTAACGCCCGGGATTTTCTCCACCAGGTCGGAAACGGTATCGGGGATCTCCTCCTCGATCTGCTCGTCCTCCAGCACGGTCACCGCCGTCGGCGTGTCGGTCGCCACTTTCGGGCGGCCGAATCCGAGGATCAGCCGCTGCAGCAGCGTCGGCTGCCCGCTTGCCGCGCCATTGGCCTCCTGAGCGTGCGACGGCGTCGCCGCGCACAAGGCGCAAACGGCCACGCCGCCCGCAAGAATGATATTGGTGCGTCCCACCAGCCCCATTGTACTCTCCATTGTTTTGGGAACACGGCTGGCTGGCGGCTGCTTGCTGGCCTCATATGAGCGTCGCGCCGAAATTAAACTTGACACAATCACTCATGTATTGCATCCGATAAAAAACATGACGACGAGAGTCAAGTTTGAAATTGACCCTCGTTCCGCCAAGCCAGCAGACCGGCCAGCCAGGCGCCACCATTCGATAGACCGATGATGACGACAGAGCAGAACAGCCGTCCGCTTGGCATGGAAAACACCGAACAGGAAACTAGGACCATCGCGGGCGGCTTGTCCGTCTACGACAGCGCACGCCTTTTCAGGGGCTCGACCGAAATCGGCATCGAACATGACGGGGCGATCTATCGCCTGAAGATCACCCGTCAGGGAAAACTGATCCTCAACAAGTGAGACCATGCCGATGACCATCCAGAACCAGCTGACGCAAGAAGACATCCGTTCCGCCAGGGCGGCCAATCCGAAGATCCGCGAACGCGAACTCGCCGCGAAACTCGGCATTTCCGAGGGCGAGTTCACCGCCGCCTGGGAAGGCGAGGGGGTCACGCGCATTCTTCCGGACATGGACGCGCTCTTTTCGCGCCTCGAATCCGTCGGCGAGGTGATGGCGCTGACGCGCAACGAATACGCGGTGCACGAGAAGATCGGCGTGTACACCGATTATATTCCGCGCGAGCGCGTCGCGATGTTCCTCGGCGAAGGGATCAATCTGCGCCTGTTCCGTGCCCACTGGGTGCATGGTTTCGCGGTGGAGAAGACCGACGGCGAGACCGTGAAGCGCAGCCTGCAGTTCTTCGATGCCCATGGCGACGCGGTGCACAAGATCCACGCCCGCCCGTCGACCGACATCGCCGCATGGGACGCACTGGTCGCGTCGCTCGCCATTCCGGCGGATACCGCCGTGCCCGGCTTCATGCCGCCCGTCCTGCGCGCCGACGTTGCCGACCCGGACGGGCAACAGGTCGCCGAATTGCGTAAGCGCTGGGCGTCGATCGACGACACCCACGACTTCCAGGGCATGATCGCCCGGCTCGGCTTCAAGCGCCTGCAGGCGATCCGCGCCGTCGGCGACGCCTTCACCTGGCGTCTCGCCGACGATGCGATCGACGCAGTCTTCGCTGCGGCCGCCGCCGGCCAGGTCCCCATCATGGTGTTCGTGCGCAATCCCGGCTGCCTCCAGATCCACGCCGGCACCGTTCACAACATCAAGCGCACCGGCGACTGGCTGAACGTCGTCGACTCGGATTTTCACCTGCATCTGCGCACCTCCGCGATCGCCGAATGCTGGGCGATCAACCGGCCGAGCAAGGACGGCGACGTCATTTCCGTCGAAGCCTATGACGCCTCGGGCGACCGCATCATCCTGATCAACGGCCTGTGGACCGAGGGTCTCGCGAACCGGCCGGACTGGCAGGCGCTGGTGCGCGACCTGCCGCGCCATGCGTCCGCGTGAGGTGATCCGATGAAATCCGGTTTGCGAATGGCCGCGCGTGCGGCGACGGTCGCGGTTTTCGTCGCGGCGTTGGGCGCCGCCACGGCCCGTGCCGCCGACGAGCCGCAACGCGTGCTCTCCATCGGCGGCGCCGTCACCGAAATCGTCTATGCGCTTGGCGAGGAGGCGCGGCTCGTCGGGCGCGATTCCACCAGCACATGGCCCGAAGTCGCGCTTGCCTTGCCCGATGTCGGCTACATGCGCGCATTGGCGCCGGAAGGCGTGTTGTCGATGAAGCCGGACCTGATCCTCGCCCGCGAGGGCAGCGGTCCGCCGGAAGCGATCGAGGTGCTCGGATCGGCCAGCGTCTCATTTGTCGAGGTGCCCGAGACTTTCGACGCGCAAGGCATCGACGAGGCGATCGAGGTCGTCTCCCGGGCGTTGGGCGCGGAACGGAAGGGCGAGGA
>JBAQHA010000300.1:0-2156 GCA_049288075.1 Oricola sp. | reverse complement strand
CCGGGATTGTTCAGCAGGATGACGAATTCGTCGCCGCCAATGCGCGAGGGAATGTCGGCGGCGCGCACCGTTGTCTTGATGCGGGCGCTGACTTCCTTGAGCACGTGGTCGCCGGCCATGTGGCCGTAGGTGTCGTTGACCGATTTGAAGTTGTCTAGGTCGAGATGCAGCACCGCGACACGTTCCCTGCGCCGCTTGGCGTTCTCGATCATGTGCTCGAAATGGTCGGTCAGAAAGACGCGGTTGCGCAGCCCCGTCAGCCTGTCGTGCGCGGCGAGATAGGCCATCTCGTTGCGCGCCTTCATGA
Organism: Oricola sp.; assembly: GCA_049288075.1. Lineage (GTDB taxonomy): Bacteria > Pseudomonadota > Alphaproteobacteria > Rhizobiales > Rhizobiaceae > Oricola. The sequence goes on along the minus strand of JBAQHA010000300.1, from coordinate 1,849 downwards.
GTTCGTTCGTCCGCTGCGCGACGCTGTTGATCATCGGACGGAAGATGAAGAGGACGGTCGCCGCCAGTACCAGCATCATTGCCGCGAACAGGGCCCGGTACATGCTGCCGGTTTCTGCGGCCGTCGCGCGGGCGTTCTGCGACAGCAGGTCGGAAATCCGGCTATAGCCGGCAAGCGCCGCCGAGGCCGACGCGAGCGATAAGGGGATTGCGCGAGCCCGCTGCGGCGGATCGACCGAGCGCGCGACGAAGCTGCGCGCGTTCTTGACGATCTCGCGAGCATAGAAGTCGATATCGTATGGCGGCTTGGTCAGCAATGCGGTCATGTCCGCCTGGGCACCGTCCCGCAGGCCGCCGCCGACATTGATGGCGTCAAGGAGCTTTGCGTGATTGGCCTCGAAAGCCGCGACACGTTCACGCAGCTCGTTGAGAACCGCGGCGTGAACGAATAATTGATCCGTGTCGTGCGCCGCCTGCGTCAGGGCCATGATGCGCTGGGACAGCATGGTCTGTTCGCCGGCAAGGAAGATCAGTTCCTTGTCCGCGGACTGACCGCGGATTTCCCGGTCCATGATCCAGTAGGAAGCCGCCGCGAGCGAGGCAATGAGCAGTACCGCCAACCAATAGGACAAGCGGACTTTTCTTGCCACGGCAAGCGTGTCCGTCTGTGCCAGATCAACAGGTGCGCGCATGGGTTGGGGCCTTGGGTCGTCGTGCGCGCCATGGTTCAGGAACGTCGTTAAGAAATGGAAATCATGCGATTGCGACTTGCTGGAATAGTGAAGAAATTGATAATCCGGCCCGACAACGGAGTTACGCCGATCATGAACAGCACTTCTGCCCCTCTGCCTGTCGACATGCGCCAGGTTGGCGCCGGTTTTTTCGTTGCCGGACAGATAGCCCCGCAGCATGTCGCGGCGCTTGCCGAGGCGGGATACACCACGATCATCTGCAATCGCCCCGACAACGAGGGGCCGGGCCAGCCGTCCGCCGCCGCTATCAAGGCGGAAGCCGACAAGCACGGGATCGCGTTCCACTACGTCCCGGTCGTCCATTCGGGCATCACGCGCGAGAATGTCGACGGCATGACAAAGGCGCTTACCGGGGTCCAGGGCAAGGTCCTCGCCTATTGTCGGTCGGGCGCTCGTTCGACGCATCTCTACGCCTTCGCGCGTCCGTAACGAAACTGCGTCCCGGAAATCGCCGAAATGCGCCGTCGCCCTATGGCGCGACGGGCAATTAGCTTGGTAAGTACATCTTTCCGGTTCGAGGCGGAGCGTCGGGGACGGTGATCAGGATCGATTGGCGAGGTGCGATTGTTGCGCTCGCCGCCGGTTTCGGCGGCGCGGTGGCGGCGTTTTATCTCGGTCTGCCGGCCGCGGCGCTGCTCGGCAGCACTGTCGCGGTCACCCTCGCGGGCTTCGTTCGCCTCGGCCCCACCGTCCCGGATTTGCTGCGCGACATCGGCTTCTGCGTTATCGGCGTGTCGCTCGGCTCCGGCGTCACGCCCGGCATCTGGTCGGACATCGCGCGCTGGCCGCTTTCGATCGCCATGCTGGGCCTGACTGTGCTTGTGGTGATGTTTGCCTGCACCCTCCTGCTGCGCCTGATGTTCGGCGCCGACACGGCAACCGCCATGCTGGCAACCTCTCCCGGCGCGCTGTCCTATACGCTGGGGCTGGCAACCGAACGCGGCGCGGACATACGCTTCGTCATGGTGCTGCAGAGCCTGCGACTGTTCCTGATTACGATCTTCATGCCTCCGGTTGTCGGCTTTGCGGAAAGCGACGCGCTCGCGGGGCCGGTCACGGCGATTTCGCATCTGACCTATGGCGAAGCCGCCCTAATGC
>JBAQHA010000299.1:0-1536 GCA_049288075.1 Oricola sp. | reverse complement strand
GCTGAGGGCGGATTAGCCGGGTTCTCTCCGAAACGCTCCAAGACGCTTCGAAATTTGGAGCCGTCACACGCCGGCTAGACACACTCGTGTCCGGTTCGCGTTCATGAGAACAGGAACGCGCGCTGGTTTTTATTTTGAGGGATCGCAGGTGGAGGTTCGCAGAGGGTGTCAATGGGCCGTCGATGCATGAGATTTGCGCGCACGAGCCTTGCGAAAGCGAGGGGCCCTTTAACGCTGCGCTGGGTTGCTTGTGCGAGGCGGAGCAAGAGGTAGGCGATTAGGGCGACGGCGATCTGGATACGGACGGCGTTCTCGGAGGTGCCGAGGAAGTGCCGGATCCGGAGGGTCTGCTTGACCCATCGGAAGAAGAGCTCGATGGCCCATCGTTGTTTGTAGAGGGCTGCGATTTCCTCGGCGGTGGCGTCGAGATCGTTGCAGAGGATACGGAGCAGCTTGCCGGTCTCGGTTCTGACCCGCACCTCCCGGACGGGGTCGCTGAACGGGTTCTTTCGGCTTCTGGCTTGCCGCCGGGGTAACAAGCCGATGCGGTCGGACAGGACGGCGCTGCCCTCTGGCAGGTCGAGCTCGGCGGTGACATGCAGCGGCGTATTGCGCTTGAAACGGGTGACGATGCGGCAGCCGGCAGCATCCAGTTCAGCCCACCAGGCGTAGTCATAGTAGGCAAGATCAAAGACATAGGTGGCGCCAGGTTCGATCGGCATGGTCCTGGCGGCAGTGAGATCGGTGACCCGGGCCGAGGTCAGGCCCGCGTAGATCGGCCGGTCGGCGTTGGGATCGTAGATCACGTGCATCTTCGCGCCGCACACGCCTGCGGAGAACTGGGCCCAGTCGCCGCTCAGCCCGTTCAACCGCAGCCCCGTCGAATCGATAAGGTAGGTCGTTTCGGCGATCGTGCGACGCAGGCCGCGCTGGCTCCGCGCCACCATCGCGGAGAACAGCTCGGCAAACAGCGCCGCAGGCCGTGTCGCATTCGCGTCCGAAAGCGTCGAACGCTGCGCAGGACGCGCCCCCAAATGGTAGAGACGCGGCGCATGGCTCCGAAGCCCCGAGGTGATCTCCCGTAAGCTCGACGCGCCCGACAGCTGCCCATAAAGCAAGGCCACGAACTGGTCCTTCATCGAAAGACGGCGAACCCGCGCATCGCCCTTGTGCTCGTCCACAAGACGCTCAAAGACGTCCCACGGCACATGCTTCAAAACCGAATGGAATACAGTATTCTCATGCCGCATGGCGTTGCTCTCCTTTCGTGTCCCGATACGTCGCCAAACGCTCGTGACACAAAAGAATCAACGCCGTGCACCTTGTCCACTGTTTCTAAACCGGACAGCAGTGGGCTCGACCGGGTTGTCCATGGCAGGGCGGTTGATCCGAAGCCGTATAGCAGCAGATTGGGCTGCCTGTGAGGTATTGCCGGTGGAGCCCGGAAATACCATTCTCCATGTCCGCATCCTGCCATGGATTCGCCGATCAAGTCGGCGAATGACGGTGAGTTGGGAGCGAGGACGGAGTCTGGTC
>JBAQHA010000298.1:0-4118 GCA_049288075.1 Oricola sp. | reverse complement strand
GCCCCAGATTGAGGCATCGATGCTGCGACTGGTCGCAGGCTCAGCAAGAGAGCAGGCATCATTCAGGGTCAAGCGCAAGGACGGTGAGTGGGCCTGGATGGAGGGCTCGTCCAGCATTATTCCGGATGCTCGGAATTCCGGAGACCTCGTCGTCGTCTTGCGGGATGTTACCGAACGCATACGCCTGGAGGATGAACTCGGCCAACTGGCTTTTCAGGACAAGCTCACCGGCATCGCCAATCGGCGGAGATTTGATGAGGTCCTGGATAGCGAATGGCAACGATGCCTTCGCAGCCGTGGCCAGATGTCCCTGCTGCTTCTGGATATCGATCACTTCAAGGGGGTGAACGACCAGTACGGCCATCAGGTCGGCGACGATTGTCTGCGGACTGTCGCGCAGACAATCCAGTCTCTCGTTTGCCGCACCACGGATCTCGTTGCCCGTTATGGCGGCGAGGAAATCGCCGTCATCCTGCCTGAAACAGATCAGGATGGCGCGCTCAAGATTGCCGAGAAACTGAGACTGTCTGTCGAAGCGCTCGGACTGCCCAATCAACTCAATCTTGAGGGCAACGGGATCGTCACGGTCAGTGTTGGCGTCGCGACCGCATTTGCCCGCGTCGGTGGCAGCATAGCGATGCCGGAAGGCCTTCTCATGTCGGTGGACAACGCCCTGTACAAGGCAAAGCATGGAGGACGCAACCAGGTGGCGGTTTCCGTGCTTCTTGCGTCCACCGCCGATGACAATTCGAGCGCGCCTGCCGCTTGACGGGGGCAATTCCATGCTTTGCTGACTTGGCGGCGGGCAAGGATGGAATGTGCGTCGAGAGGCCCGAAGTGGGCCCCAACTTCTAAAGCTCGCGCTCGATTGCGTTGAGCAGTTGGAACCGCAGATTCGCCGTGCCGCCGCCAAGCGATATCACGAAGCGCACGTCGCCGTGTTTGGAGGTCCTGGCGAAGCCGGCCAGCGTCCGGACGCCGGAGAATGTGCCGGTCTTGAACCGGGAACCGTTTTTGTCCTTGCGCATCAGCCCGGCATGGGGGGCGAACCGATCGAGCACCTTGGCGAGGCCATGGGCGGTGAAGCGATTTCCGCGGCTGATGCCCGAGCCTTCCTCCAGATGGATGGCCTCGGCGAGTCCGTGTCTGGCGAGGATCTCGCCAGCGACCTTGAGTGACTTCTCGAGGCTGACCGGCCCGCCCAGACGGTGGGCGCCGATCTCCAGAAAGACCTGGTTGGCGATGTAGTTGTTCGAGCCGATGAGCAACTGGGTCAGGATTTCCGACAGGTCGCGCGATTGGCGGTGCACATAAACTGGTTTCAGCCCGTCGGGGACGGAGCCGATCGAGATCTCGCCCTCGACCTTGCCGCCGGCCTGCCCGATGAAGGCGGCGAGCAATTCCCCGGCATACCGGGCGCCGACGCTCGGATCCTCCTGGGCAAGGCTGATGCGGCCTTTGCCGTTGGGGCCGCGCGCGATGAACTGGCTGATCGCGAGTGGCGTGATCGGGGTCTGTTCCTCGGCGGAGCGGACGGTCTTGCCCTCGCGGACCGCACTGATGGTGTTGAAGTTCACCGCAAGGGCCGAGTTCAGCGCGTCATAGGCTTCGCCAGTGCCTTCAAGGCCCGGGATGCGAAGATCGGCAGGGTAGTAGCTCGTGTCGAGCACGATGCCGGTGAACGGCTTTGCGCCAGTTGCGGCGAGGAGGCTCGGCGCGAGCAGCGCCAGTTCCTCGGAAACCAGGAACGGATCGCCGCCGCCGCGGACGTAGAGCACCCGGTTGTCGTCCATGAAGAAGCGCGTCTCGAAGCGGTAGTCGCCGCCCAGCACCTCCATTGCCAGCCATGCGGTGACGATCTTGGCGACGGAAGCCGGGACGAAGGGTGTGTCGGCGTTTTGGGCGACAAGTTCGTTGCCGTCCTCGTCCAGCACGAGCACCAGCCCCGAAGGCGCCAGCGCCGCGATCTTCTGGCTGGCGTCAGCCTGGGCCGTGGCGGGCAGCAGGAGGATGGAGCAGGCTACGACAATCAGGCGAAACCACATGGCGACTCCAGCAGGGGCAGGGCGTGGGCGAACAACGCGGCCAGACTCTAGTGGCATTCGAGCGTCAGGCAAGTCAGGCACGCGGTGTCCCCGGTCAATCGTCGAGCGCCGCATTCACGGCGCGCGCGATGACGCGCTCCTCGTCGGTCGGAACCACCATGACGCGGACGCGGCCGGCGCCGAGTTCGCGGATGTTCTTCGCATTGGCCTCGTCGTCGATGGCGATGCCGAGCCAGTCCATACCCTCGCAGACCCTGCCGCGCACCAAGGCGGAATTTTCGCCGATACCGCCCGCGAAGACGAGCGCGTCAAGCCCGCCCAAAGCTGCGGACAGCGCGCCGAGTTCGCGGCGGATACGAAAGACGAAATAGTCGATCGCCTCGCGCGCCTCGGGCGCATCGGACTGTTCGAGCGTGCGCATGTCATGGCTGATGCCGGACAGGCCCTTGAGCCCGCTTTCGCGGTAGAGAAGGTCGGATATCTCGGCCGGCGACATCTTCTCGTGGTCCATCATGTAGAGCAGCACGCCGGGATCGAGCTGGCCGCAGCGCGTGCCCATCGGCAGGCCGTCGAGGGGCGAAAAGCCCATGGTGGAGGCGACGGACTTGCCGTCGCGCACGGCGCACATCGAGGCTCCGTTGCCGAGATGGGCGATGACGACGCGGCCGTGCCTGAGGTCCGGCGCGATCCGCGCGATTTCGCCGGAGATGAACTCGTAGGACAGGCCGTGGAAGCCGTAGCGCCGCACGCCGCGCTCGTACCATTCGCGCGGCAGGGCGAAAGTGTCGTTGACCCAGGGATGGGTGCGGTGGAAAGCGGTATCGAAACAGGCGATCTGGATCGCGTCCGGAAAGGCGCTGCGCGCCGCGCGCACGCCGGCGAGATTGTGTGGCTGGTGCAACGGCGCGAGCGACTCCAGTTCGGCGAGCCGGTCGATGATGCCGTCGGTCAAGACCACCGGGGCGTTGAAGTTGGCGCCGCCATGGACGACGCGGTGGCCGACGCCGACGACGGCTTCGCCGTCGAGGGCGTGGCCGGCATGGGCGAGAATTGCTGCCATGCCGGCGCGGTGATCGGCGTGGCCGATCTGGAACCGCTTCTGCGATCCGTCTTGCCGCTCGATCGCCAACACGGCGTCGCTGTCGCCGATCCGGTCGACCTGGCCGCGCAGCCGCTCTTCGGGCTCGTCGCCGGCCGCATAGACCGAGAACTTGATCGAGGAGGAGCCGGCGTTGACCGTCAGGATCGCACCGGACCTCACGGGCGCTTTCTCCATTCATGGTAGAGCGCCGCCACGGCGCAGGAGGCGAGGCGGGCCTTGTCGTCGTCGGAGCGGCTGTTGAGGATGATCGGGCAGAGCGCGCCCATGGCGATGCCGGCCGCCTCGGCATGGGCGACGAAGCTCAGTTCCTTGGCCAGCATGTTCCCGGCCTCCATGTTCGGGACGACGAGGATGTCGGCATGGCCGGCGACCAGCGAACGGATCCCCTTGGTCCTGGCCGCCTCGACATCCACCGCGTTGTCCATGGCGAGCGGACCGTCGACGATGCCGCCCTTGATCTGGCCGCGTTCGGCCATCTTCGACAGCACCGCCGCATCGATCGTAGACGGGATCCTCGGGTCCACCGTTTCGACCGCCGACAGGATGCCGACCTTCGGCTTCTCGATGCCGAGGGAAATGGCGAGGTCGATGGCGTTCTGGGTGATGTCGACCTTCTCGCCCAGTGTCGGCGCGATGTTGATCGCGGCGTCGGTCACCATCAGCAGGTGGTCGAGGCCGGGCACGTCCATGACGAAAACGTGGCTCAGCCGGCGCGCCGTGCGCAGTCCGCCGTCGCTCTTGACGATATGGTGCAGAAGTTGGTTCGTGTGCAGGTGGCCCTTCATGATCGCCTTGGCGCGGCCCTCGTGGACGAGGCGGACGGCCTCGGCCGCCGCCTGGTCGTGATCGGCGATATCGATGATTTCATAGCCGGTGAGATCGGCGTCGATCGCCTTGGCGATCCTTGCGATCTTCCTGCGGTCGCCGATCAGGATCGGCCTGATCAGCGTGTGGCGCGCGGCGAGCAACGC
>JBAQHA010000297.1:0-3907 GCA_049288075.1 Oricola sp. | reverse complement strand
CGTCCGTGGTCGTGAGCGCCTGGTTGTAATCGACCATTATCCCGACGCCCGACGGCACTCGCCGGCGCACGGCGGCCAGCGCCTCGAGGTCTTGCGCCAGCGTTTCGTAGCCGAGCCGCAACTTGATCGCGCCGAGACCGGAGGCGAGCAGCGCCTCCGCCTCGTCGGGCAGGCGGTCGGCAGGCATCAATCCCAGCCCCCGGCTGTCATAGGCCGGTATCGATCTCCGGTTCGCTCCGAGCATCGCGAAAAGCGGCAGATCCGCTTTGACGGCCGCCGCGTCCCAGAGCGCCATGTCGAGTAGCGAAAGCGCCATGCGAACGGTACCGGTCACGCCCAGCAGCGCCAGCCGCCGCCCCAGCAGAGCCGCGATCGAACGGGGGCTCGCGGGATGATCCTTCACGATCTCGATGATGTCGGAGAGGTGTCCGGCGACTGCGCGAGCCCCCGATTTCGTGTAGCAGAAGCCGTAGGAGCGTCCGACGACGCCTTCCCGCGTATGGACGTCGACCAGTATGAGTGGAACAGCCCTGACGATCGCGGCGCTCGTTCCCAGCGCGAAATTGAGGGGGACCATGACCGCCCGCGTATCGATGCCGCGGAGTGTGAGTTCCCCCTTTGCAGGAAGGGGATCGCGCATGGAACGCTCCTTGAGTCACTGCGGATCAGGCGAAATCTGCGCCAAAACTTCGGGGGTGTAAACTGCCCCGCCGGGCGGTATTCGTGTGTCATTCGTATCCCGACGAGAAGGAGGAGGAGCGGTTTGCGCGCACTGATCCAACGTGTTTCCGAGGCCCGCGTCACAGTCGACGGCGCCGTAGCCGGCGAGATCGGCGAGGGACTTCTGGTCCTCGTCTGCGCCATGCAGGGCGACGGGCAATCCCAGTCCGAATGGCTCGCCCGCAAGGCGGTCAATCTTCGCATCTTCAAGGACGACGAAGGCCGCATGAACCGCTCGCTGATCGACATCGCCGGGCAGGCGCTGGTCGTCAGCCAGTTCACGCTCGCCGCCGAGACCAAAGGCAACCGCCCCGGCTTCTCCACTGCCGCAGCGCCCGAGGAGGGCAGGCGGCTCTACGAGCATTTCTCCGACCGGATCCGCTCCCACGGCATCACCGTCGCCAACGGCATCTTCGGCGCCGACATGAAGGTCGCGCTGGTCAATGACGGGCCGGTGACGATCTGGCTCGATACCGGTGGAAAACCGGTTGCCGCGTGAGCGGCAGGTTTCGAACGGGCGGTAACCGCGGAATGCAGCGGGCCCCGGGCCGGGCGATGGTCGAGGCGCTTGGATGCGCCTCTCGCTGTGTTGGGCTGTCGTCCTTACGCAGGCGCTGTCATGCCGGAAAAGCCGCGACACGCTCGACTGGCGTGAAGGTCGGGCGGGTCTTGAGGCCGCCGCTCGCCATGGTCGTCGGCACGTTCGGATCGGCGAGGAACGCGTCGAAGGCATCGCGGCTCTCCCAATCGATCAGGATCATCGCGCGGTCGGCTTCCTCGGAAAAGCCGAACACTTCGGCCGAACGGCTGCCGTGGGCCGCGCGCAGTTTTGCCCCGGCCGTCGAGAAGATCGAGATGAAGCGCGCGAGATCCTCGAAACGGACTTCGGAGAGTGTCGTGTACATGGTTGTCCTCTCGGTCAAAGGGGCGCGCGGGTGGTGCGCGACAGTTTCTCGTTCAGCGTGAACCGGGACAGCCCGGGATCGGTAACGCCGAACGCCGCAAGCCGCGGCACATGCTTGGCGATATAGGCGTCGGCGGCCTCTTCGCTGTCGAAGAGATAAACGCCGCTGGCCCGCCCGGTTGCCGGGTTTTCCCCCCAGAGTTTCCAGATCAGCCCCGGCTCGGCCGCAATATCCAGCGCGAGGCCGTGGCATGCGACCTCGAATTCCGGTCCCCACGGGCCGGAGAATTCGAAATCGAATTGCAGGAGTGTCGTCATCGTTCCCGTTTCCTTTCGTTTGTCGGTTGGTGCGGCGGGATTGGCCGCGGCCGACGATTAGCGGCAATCCTGATGCGCGAGAATTCCGCATCTGGTAACAACGCTTCGCACTGCCGGTGAGGGATCGATGGATACGGTTGCAAGCATGCGCGCATTCGTGCGGGTGGTCGAGCTCGGGGGCCTGAGCCAGGCGGCGAGGGATCTCGCGATATCGCCGGGCATGGTCGCCAAACATGTCGCCAATCTAGAGGCGCGTACTGGCGCCAGGCTCCTCGACCGGACGACGCGGTCGGTTCGTCCGACGCCGGCCGGACAGGCTTACTACGACAAGGCGTTGGTGATCCTCGAAGGTATCGACGAGGCGGAGGGCATCGCGCGGGCCGACACGTCCGAACTGAGGGGAACCCTGCGGCTTACAGCGCCGGTCGAATTCGGTCAGGCGCATCTGGCGCCTCTGATCGCCGCTTTCCTGACGATGCACCCGCGGATCTCGATTTCGGCTGACTTCACCAATCGCAAGGTCGATCTGGTCCAGGAGGGCGTAGATCTGGCGATACGAATCGCCGCCGCGCTCGATTCGTCGCTCATCGGACGGAAGCTGGCCACCTCGCGATTTCACGTCGTCGCCAGCCCCGACTGCGTGGCGCGCCACGGCGCGCCTGAAACTCCCGGCGATCTCACGGAATTGCCCACCCTGTCTTTTTCCCTTCCCGAACCGAGGCTGGATTGGCCGTGGAGCGCAGGGGGCGCCGAGGGAAAGGTGCGTGTCAATCCGCGCCTTCTCTCCTCGAGCTCGGAGACGCTGCGGCTTGCCGCCGTGGCGGGCGCCGGGTTCACGTGGTTGCCGAGCTTCGTTTGCGGGCGGGATGTCGCGGAGGGGCGCCTGGTCGAGGTGTTGCCGGGCTTCGACTGGTCCGCGCTTGCAATCCACGCACTCTATTCGCATCGGCGTTTCGTGCCGGTACGCCTGCGGGCTTTCATGGAGTTCATCGCGAAGCAGTTGAGCGACGGTCCCGGCAGCGATCCCTGGGCGCCGGCGCGAGGCGATCTGCCCGCCGCGTGAGCAAATATTTAGTGATTTCGGTATAGAGGGGCAGTAACGCAACGAGAGCTTGGCCGCCGCATGAAACTGGACTGGTCGGCAAGAGGAAGAGCGCGGGTATATACCCTCACGGCGCTGGGCACCGCGATCTGTATCGCCTTTGCCTTCGCCTTCGACAGCTATTCCTTCGCGACCGGCACGTGGCGCCTGGGCGCGGATCCCGTCAACAATTTCATCATCCCGCTGCTGATCGCGCCGCCGTTCTTCTTCTTCCTTCTCAGCAAGATGCGGCAGCTCGCGATCGCCCACACCGAACTGATGACGGTCGCTTCGACAGACGGTCTGACGTCTCTGCTCAATCGCCGCGCGTTCACCCAGATGGTCGACGGTTATCTCCAGCGCGTGCAGCAAGCCTCGACGGCATCGCACGACGCTCTGCTCGTCATCGACGTCGATCATTTCAAGGCGGTCAACGACCGATTCGGCCACGATTGCGGCGACGAGGCGCTCAAGCTCGTTGCCTCCACGATACTGACGACCGTTCGCGAAACCGACCTGGTCGCGCGGATGGGCGGCGAGGAGTTCTGCGTGTTCATCCCGAACCAGTCGCTGGAAGGGATTTCGATCATCGCCGAACGCATCAGGCAATCGATCAACGAGGCCGACTTCGACGCCCACGGCACGCACCACAAATTGTCGGTAAGCGTCGGCGGCGTGGCCTTCGAGAAGTCGCAGCCTTTCGGCGATCTGTATCGCGTCGCCGATGAGCGGCTCTACGATGCAAAGCGGAATGGCCGCAATCGCGTCGAGTTACGCATATTGCAGCCCGGAGCCGCAAACCAGCCGACGGTGCATTAGACTTTTCCAGGCGAAGTCGAAGCCGGTTCGCCGTCCGGAAACGCGACAAGACAGGGACTTGGACC
>JBAQHA010000296.1:0-1771 GCA_049288075.1 Oricola sp. | reverse complement strand
CATGGGGATCGACAACGATGTCTACCGGATCTGGCATGGGCTTTGAGGCCAGGCCGGCATGACAGGCACATCCCTATCCGAAACCGACCAACAGGCGCTGACCGCCCTGCTGGAGGAGACACCGGTTCTGACTCTGGCGACGCTGCACCCGAATGGCTCACCGAGAGCGACGCCGCTGTATTTCGCCCACCGGGACCTGACCTTGGTCTTCCTGTCTGACCCTGCCAGCCTGCATTGCCAGAATCTACTCGCCGATAGGCGCTGCGCCGTCGCGTTGTACCCGCCAGTTTCGGACTGGCGCCAGCTGCGCGGCGTGCAGATGCGCGGCACGGCCGCCCTCGCCGAAGGCGCCGAAGCGGCCGATGCCCTGAACGTCTTCGCCCTTCGATTTCCTTTCGTAGGTCAGCTTCCGCAGGCGTTGGCGCAGGCGAAGCCCTACCGCTTCACACCAGACTGGGCCCGCCGCATCGACAATCGGCAAGGTTTTGGCTTCCAACAGGAGTGGAGCCTGCGTGCCTGAGTCGACAGAGCCCAAGGCTGCCGTCCTCGGTGAGCCATCCTACATCTGGCGCGCCGGGCAGGAGCGGCGCTGGCGCTTGATTCAGGTTGCGGCCGGAGAGCGCCTTGCGGGCGCCGTGCTCGACAATGGATGTGGCGTCGGGTTGTACCTGCGGGAAATGGCCTCGTCCTGCACCCGAGCCCTGGGCGTCGAGTTCGATCGAGAGCGGGCTGCGGAGGCGCTGAACGCAGCGCCGGTGGTCAACGCCGCCGGGGAGAACCTCCCGGTCGCAGCTGCCAGCTTCGACCTCATCCTGTCCCACGAAGTGCTCGAACACGTGGCCGATGACAGGCAGGCGCTGGCAGAGATGTCCAGGGTGCTGCGGCCAGGTGGGCGCATCGTGCTGTTCGTCCCCAACCGCGGCTATCCGTTCGAGACGCACGGCGTGTACTGGCGCGGAACGTATCGCTTCGGCAACATCCCGCTGGTCAACTATCTGCCGCGCCCGGCGCGCGATCGGCTGGCTCCGCACGTGCGGGTCTACACTTCGGCCGATCTGGCTCGGCTGGCGGCCGGCCTGCCGCTGCGACTCGTGACCCGCACCATTCTCTTCGGCGCCTATGACAACGTGATCGCCCGCTGGCCGATGGCCGGCCGCGCCTTGCGCCGATTCCTGCAAGCCCTCGAAGGCACCCCGCTTCGAGTTTTTGGGCTTTCCCATTTCTGGGTGCTCGAGCGAATCTGACACCACCTGCTACACACGGATCCTCTTCTGGGAGGCCTGCTATGCGCCGCAACCAACTCAGCCGACGCGCCTTTCTTCGAACTGCCGCCGGGCTCTCCGCCGCAAGTCTGCTGACCGCCTGCAGCATACCAACGTTCCGCTTGGGCGCAGGCAGACTCCGCCTGGCCTTGCTTACCGATATCCATCTGCTGCCGATGGAGCCAGCGCTATCCGGGATGAAGCGGGCCCTGGCCCACGCCCAGGCGCAGGACCCACCCGTGGAAGCGATCCTGCTCGGGGGGGACTGCATCATGGATGCGCTGGAGACGGACGCCAGCAACGTCGAAGCCCAGTGGGATGCCTTCACCCGCATCCTCGCGCAAGAATGCACCTTGCCGGTCTACCCGGTGATCGGCAACCACGATGTGTGGGGCTGGGGGACCGAGGATCCCTCCCTCGAGCAGGATCCGCGCTTCGGCAAGGAATGGGCGATCCAGGCCCTTGACCTCCCTGGCCGCTACTATGCCTTTGAGATTGGCGAGTGGCAG
>JBAQHA010000295.1:0-1647 GCA_049288075.1 Oricola sp. | reverse complement strand
GCTGGATCATGACGTCGGGACCGCGTAGACCCATTTCAAACGGGCGCTGCCCGACCTGCGCGTGGCTCCGGCCGTCGCGGAAGGCCTGGGTCTGGGGGGGCAGGGTGTCGCCGGCGATGATGATCAGATCCCTGGACTTCAGCTTGTCCATGACCTGATCTGTCACCTGGGCATAGGCCTGTGGCGCGAACTGCGCCCAGCCTCCGACGAGAATGAACGCGTCGAGATCGGGATTGGCGGTGAAGATATCCGCCATTTGCTGGTTCGCCAGGTCGGCCTGGTCATTTGTAAAGAGCGGGCAACCCTCGATCTCCGACCAGCCGTTCTGACCGGTCAGGCGATCGATTCCCTTTTCGCCCCCGGCGGTGTCGCGGAAACCGGCGGCGCGGGCGTTGATATTGTCTGCCGCGACGTTGCCGAGTTGAAGGCAGACGGTGCCGCCCTCGGGCTTCAGCAGCGCGGCCTGCTCGGCCATCTTGACGCCCATCAGATAGTTGTCGGTTCCGAGATAGGTCTTGCGCAGGTCGCGATCGGCTTCGAGGAAGTCGGCATCGATGGTCATGACCGGAACGCTCGGGTTGATCTGGCGAATGCGGTTTGCCATGGCCGGCGCGTTGGACGGAGAGATGGCGATGGCCGCAACGCCGCGGGTCAGCAGGTCGTCGACGATTTGCACTTCGCCCGCCTCGTCGGCGCTGGATGCCGGCCCCGTATAGAGGCACTCATACTCGGAATCCGGATTGTTTTTCGCCCATTCCTGGCAGCCGAGATTGATCTGCTCGAAAAACGGGTTGTCCAGTCCCTTCACGACGATGGCGAGGGTCTTTTTATCCTGGGCATGGGATGCGCCCGTGATCAGGATCATGGCCGAAGCCAGGGTGTACAGAAGTTTGCGTTTCACTTTCTTCCTCCCAAGGTTTTCTGGTCCGGCGCACCTCACCCCGGATACCAGATCTTTCGAGGGTCCCCTGGGTCCAGCTCATAGGACCAGGCGCGCTCGATGAGCGCCTCGAAATTCACTTGCGGCTCCCAGCCGAGGCGGTGCCGCGCTTTCGAATTGTCCAGCCAGTTGCCGTGAAACGGCGTCTCAATCGTCGCCGCCCCGATTCCGCGGGTCGCGGCGAGATAGGTCGCGACGGCGCCGTAATCGACCGGCTCGTTCATCGCGATATTGAAGAGGGACTGGCGCGCGGCCGGATTGCCGATCGCGGCCAGGATCGCGTCCACCAGGTCGTCGACATGGATGAAATTCCGCTTCAGCGGCGCGCCTGCGGCCGACATCATCAGCGGCACGAGGCCGTCGCGGGCGTAGGTTTCGGCCTGCTGCTTGCCGATCAGCTCCCGCCAGGGCGGGCCGCCGAACTGGTTCTCGCCAAAGGAAAGCGCATGGCGAAAGTCGTCCTTCTCCATGTTCCAGGGCGCACGAAGGACGCAGCCATTAAGGTCGTACTGGATCTGGTACTGCTCGACCATGACCTCTTCCAGAACCTTCGTGAGGGCATAGCAGCCCTCATAGGCCTTTCGCGGCGAGTTCTCGGTGATCGGCGCGTCGTAATGCTGGAAGATATGCCCGACCGTGCAATCGCCGCTGATCAGGATGAACTGCTCCAGCGTATCGGAATTCCGGGCGTTTTCGAGGAGCAGGAA
>JBAQHA010000294.1:0-3541 GCA_049288075.1 Oricola sp. | reverse complement strand
GTCTTCGCCGACGTGCGCGGCAAACCTGTCGCCATGCACGTCGCAAAACTCCCCTTCGTCGTCAAACGCAGCCAAAAAGGATGAAACCCTTGAGCACGACCTACTACACCGAAGATCACGAGTGGATCCGCGTCGAGGACGGCGTCGCAACGGTCGGGATCACCGACTACGCGCAGGAACAGCTCGGCGACCTCGTCTTCGTCGACCTGCCCGCGCCCGGCGCAACCGTCTCCAAGGGCGACACGATCGTCGTGGTCGAGTCGGTCAAGGCGGCCTCCGACGTGTTCTCGCCGGTCGACGGCGAGGTGAAGTCCGTCAACGAGGCGCTGTCGTCCGAGCCCGGCCTCGTCAACTCGTCGGCGGAAAGCGACGGCTGGCTCTGGACCATGACGATCGCCGACAAAAGCCAGCTCGACGGCCTGATGGACCGGGCGGCTTACGAGAAAACACTCGGTTGAGGACATCATGAGCATCACTTCATCCCCCTTTGTCCGCCGCCATGTCGGCCTGTCCCAGGCCGACATCCGCGCCATGCTGACGAAGATCGGCATCCCGTCGGTGGAAACGCTGATCGCCGAAACCGTTCCGGCCGCGATCCGGCTCGACCGGGCGCTCGACCTGCCTCAGCCGCTGGACGAACACGGGGCGCTTGGCGAATTGCGGACGATGATGAGCCGCAACACGGTCATGAAGAGCTTCATCGGCCAAGGCTATCACGGCTGCAACGTGCCGCCGGTGATCCAGCGGAACCTGTTCGAGAACCCGGCCTGGTACACGGCCTATACGCCCTACCAGCCGGAGATCAGCCAGGGACGGCTGGAACTTCTCTTTCATTTCCAGACACTTGTCGCCGAGCTGACGGGGCTTCCCGTCGCTTCCGCCTCGCTGCTCGACGAGGCGACGGCGGTCGCCGAAGCCGTCGGCGTGGCGTTGCGCCATCACCGCGAGCAGCGCACGGAAATCGTCTTCGCCGGCGAGCCGCACCCGCAGACGATCGATGTCGTCCGCACGCGTTGCCATGCGCTTGGCCTGACGATCGCCGACAGCATCGGCGACAGAACGGCGGCGCTGATCGTCTCCTGGCCGGACACGCTCGGCGTCTATGGCGACCATGCCTCCATGATCGCCCAGGCGAAGGAAAAGGGCGCGCTCACCGTTGCGGTCGCTGACCCGCTTGCCTTGACGCTGCTCGAAACTCCCGCCTCGTGGGGCGCGGACATCGCCGTCGGCTCGATGCAGCGCTTCGGCGTGCCGCTCGGCTATGGCGGGCCGCATGCCGGCTACATGGCGGTGTCCGAGCCGCTGACGCGCCTGTTGCCGGGCCGCCTCGTCGGCGAGTCCGTCGACGCCAAGGGCCGTCCCGGATACCGGCTCGCGTTGCAGACGCGTGAGCAACATATCCGCCGCGACAAGGCGACCTCCAACATCTGCACCGCACAGGCGCTGCTCGCCAACATGGCGGCCGCCTTCGCCATCTGGCACGGGCCCGCGGGCCTGAAGGCGATCGCCGAGGGCGTGCACGGACTTGCGGGGCGGTTAGCGGCCGCGCTGACAGCGAAAGGTCTCGCGACCGCGGGCGGACAATTCTTCGACACCGTGACGATTTCGGTGCCCGGCAAGGCGGCGGAAATCGCAAAGCAAGCCGAGGCGGGCGAACGGCTCGTCCGCGTGGTCGACGCCGACCGCGTTTCGGTCGCCTTCGACGAGACCTCCAACGAGGCCGACCTTGAGGCGCTTGCGGCGCTGTTCGGCGCCTCCGCGCCTGCCGCCGCGCCCCTCGCCATGCCGCGGTTGCGGGATAGCGGCTCGTTCCTCAGCCAGCCGGTCTTCCATCAGAACCGGTCGGAAACGGAAATGATGCGTTTCCTGCGCCGGCTCGCCGACAAGGATCTCGCGCTCGACCGGGCGATGATCCCGCTCGGCTCTTGCACGATGAAGCTGAACGCCGCCGCCGAGATGATGCCGGTCAGTTGGGACGCGGTCGCCAATATCCACCCGTTCGCACCGAAGGCGCACGCGGAGGGTTATTCGGCGATGTTCGCGGATCTCGAACGCTGGCTCGGCGAGATCACCGGCCTCGACGCGGTATCGCTACAACCGAACGCCGGCAGCCAGGGCGAATATGCCGGGTTGCTCGCGATCCGCCGCTATCACGAGTCGCGCGGCGATCTCGGCCGCACGATCTGCCTGATCCCATCCTCCGCGCACGGCACCAACCCGGCTTCGGCCCATGTGGCCGGGCTGGAGGTCGTGGTGGTCAGCTGTACGGAGACGGGCGACGTCGACATCGACGATCTCAAGACCAAGGCGGAAGCGAATGCCGAACGCCTCGCATGCCTGATGATTACCTACCCGTCGACGCATGGCGTCTTCGAGGAAGGCATCCGCGACATCTGCGACATAGTCCACGCCAATGGCGGCCAGGTCTATCTCGACGGCGCGAATCTCAACGCGCTGGTCGGGCTTGCGCGGCTCGGCGATTTCGGCGCCGATGTCTGCCACATGAACCTGCACAAGACCTTCTGCATTCCGCATGGCGGCGGGGGCCCGGGGGTCGGGCCGATCGGCGTCAAGGCGCATCTGGCGCCGTTCGTGCCGGGCCATGTCTCGGAAGGCTCGGACAATGCCGTGGCCGCGGCGGCCTATGGCAGCGCCTCGATCCTGCCGATCACCTGGATGTATATCCGGATGATGGGCGCGGCGGGCCTGAAGCGGGCATCGGAAATGGCGATCCTGTCGGCGAACTACATCGCCGCCCGGCTCGATCCGCACTATCCCGTGCTCTACAAGGGCAGGAAGAACCGCGTCGCGCACGAGTGCATCGTCGATACGCGCATCTTCAAGCACTCCGCCAGTGTCACGGTCGAGGATATCGCCAAGCGGTTGGTCGACTACGGTTTCCACGCCCCGACCATGTCGTGGCCGGTCGCGGGCACGCTGATGGTCGAGCCGACGGAATCGGAGCCGAAGTCCGAGATCGACCGCTTCTGCGACGCGATGGTCGCGATTGCCGGCGAAGCCGACCGGATCGCAAAGGGCGACTGGCCGCGCAGCGACAATCCGCTGTGCAACGCGCCTCACACGGCCGACGACGTGCTCGCCGACGAGTGGACGCATCCCTATCCGCGCAAGATCGCGGCCGCGCCGGGCGGCGAGACGGCGGCGTCGAAATACTGGCCGCCGGTCAGCCGCATCGACAACGTCTATGGCGACCGGAACCTGGTGTGCACCTGCCCGCCGGTGGCTGCCTACGCGACGGGAAGCTAGGCGATTGCGGCATGACCTGATGCCGCATCGCAATTTCAATCCTTGTCACGGCGCGTTGCGTTCTGCATACGCGCCGTGATCCTTTTTCACGGCAAGGAAACCGGCATGAGCGGACAGACGGGAAAAGACCGGGCGGCGCTGTTGGGCGCCGGCCTACTGGGCATCGGCGGCGTTGCGGCCGCCGCGGGGAGCGCGCATGTGGGCAGCGATCCGCGCCTGCTCGGCGCGGTGGCGCTGATCTGTCTCGCGCATGCCCCGGCGCTGCTGGCGCTCG
>JBAQHA010000293.1:0-1605 GCA_049288075.1 Oricola sp. | reverse complement strand
GCACCGAAAAAGGATTTCATGGCCGTAGCTTAGCGGGGTATCCGCCTTTGACCGCACAGACCATCCCCGTCGATCCCTTCGAGCTGGTCGTCTTCGGCGGCACCGGCGACCTGTCCTACCGCAAGCTGCTGCCGGCGCTGTTCCAGCGCGACCGCGCGGGCCAGATCGTCGGGCCCAGCCGCATCATCGCGGTGTCGCGCCGCGCGATGTCCGACGAGGCTTTCAAGCAGAGCGCCCGTGAGGCGATCGAGCGCTACGTCCCGTCCGGCGAGCGCGACGAGGCCGGCATCGACCATTTCATCGACCGCCTCGGCTACGTCGCCGTCGACGGTGCCGGCGAGGACGGCTGGGACGAGTTGAAGGCGAAGCTCGGCAACGCCGATGCCTTCATCCGCGTGTTCTACCTGGCGGTCAATCCGGAGCTCTTCGGGCCGATCTGCCAGGGCATCCAGCGCCACGGCCTCAACACGCGCCAGTCCCGCGTGGTGATCGAAAAGCCGATCGGCAAGGATTTCAAGACCGCCCAGACAGTCAACGATGCGGTCGGCGCCGTCTTCGACGAGCACGACATCTACCGCATCGATCATTACCTGGGTAAGGAGACGGTGCAGAACCTCATGGCGCTGCGCTTCGCCAACGCGCTGTTCGAGCCGCTGTGGAACAGCGCCCACATCGACCACGTGCAGATCACCGTCGCCGAGGATATCGGCGTCGAGGGCCGCGCCGGCTACTACGACACTGCCGGCGCGCTGCGCGACATGGTGCAGAACCACATCCTGCAGCTGCTCTGCCTCGTTGCCATGGAGCCTCCGACCTCGATGGACGCCGATGCGGTGCGCGACGAAAAGCTGAAGGTGCTGAAGGCCCTGGTCCCCATCGACACGAGCAATGTCGAGCGGCTGACCGTGCGTGGCCAGTACGCCGCCGGGGCCTCGGCCGGTGGCGCGGTCAACGCCTATGCCGAGGAGATCGGCAACGGCTCACGGACCGAGACCTTCGTGTCGATCAAGGCGGAGATCGCCAACTGGCGCTGGGCCGGCGTGCCCTTCTACCTGCGCACCGGCAAGCGTCTGGCCAGCCGCGTCTCGGAGATCGTCGTCGCCTTCGAGCCGATCCCGCATTCGATCTTCGGCGTCGATGCCGGCAGCGTGGCGGCCAACCGCCTGGTCATCCGCCTGCAGCCGGACGAGGGCGTGAAGCTGTGGATCATGATCAAGGACCCGGGGCCGGGCGGCATGCGCCTCCGGCACGTGCCGCTGGACATGAGCTTCGCGCAGGCTTTCGGCGGGCGCAATCCGGACGCCTACGAACGGCTGCTGATGGACGTGGTGCGCGGCAACCCGACGCTGTTCATGCGACGCGACGAGGTCGATGCCGCCTGGCGCTGGGTCGATCCGATCCTGGAGGCCTGGCGCGGCAAGGACGACGCGCCGAAGCCCTACACCTCCGGCACCTGGGGGCCGAGCGCCTCGGTCGCCCTCATCGAGCGCGACGGGCGCACCTGGTACGAGGACGTCGCTTAGTGGCGGGGAACCGCCACGACTTCGCCGATGGTGCCCAGCTTGCGCAGGCGCTGGCCGGCGCCGTGGCGGAACGGTTGCAGGC
>JBAQHA010000292.1:0-13045 GCA_049288075.1 Oricola sp. | reverse complement strand
GGAACCGTGGCGAACGTGCTGCAGCTGCTGAAACTGCCCGACAACACCGTCAAGGTGCTGGTCGAGGGTGTTTCCCGCATGGAAATCCAGAGCTATTCCGACCGCGAAAGCCATCTCGAGGCATTCGCGATTCCCGTCGGCGAGCCCGAGGAGGACCGCGTGGAGCTTTCCGCGCTGTCGCGTTCGGTGGTCTCCGAGTTCGAGAACTACGTCAAGCTGAACAAGAAGATCTCGCCCGATATCGTCTCCGCGGTCACCCAGATCGAGGAAGCGTCGAAGCTCGCCGATACGGTCGCCTCGCATCTGTCGATCAAGATTTCCGAGAAGCAGGACATCCTCGAGACCGCCAGCGTAAAGGCCCGCCTCGAAAAGGCGCTCGGCCACATGGAGTCCGAGATTTCGGTGCTGCAGGTCGAGAAGCGTATCCGCAGCCGCGTCAAGCGCCAGATGGAGAAGACGCAGCGCGAATACTATCTCAACGAGCAGATGAAGGCGATCCAGAAGGAACTCGGCGATGGCGAGGACGGCCATAACGAGGTCGCCGAGCTGGAAGAGCGCGTCGCCAAGACCAAGTTCTCCAAGGAAGCCCGCGAGAAGGTCGAGGCCGAGCTGAAGAAGCTCAAGCAGATGAGCCCGATGTCGGCGGAAGCCACCGTCGTGCGCAACTATCTCGACTGGATGCTGTCGATTCCGTGGAACAAGAAGTCGAAGGTCAAATACGATCTCGACGTCGCCCAGGACGTGCTCGACACCGACCACTACGGCCTCGAGAAGGTCAAGGACCGCATCGTCGAGTACCTGGCGGTACAGAAGCGCCAGCACAAGCTGAAGGGCCCGATCCTTTGCCTCGTCGGCCCGCCCGGCGTCGGCAAGACCTCGCTCGGCAAGTCGATCGCCAAGGCCACGGGCCGCGAGTTCGTGCGCATGGCGCTCGGCGGCGTGCGCGACGAGGCCGAGATCCGCGGTCACCGTCGCACCTATATCGGTTCGATGCCCGGCAAGGTCGTCCAGTCGATGAAGAAGGCGAAGAAGTCGAATCCGCTCTTCCTGCTCGACGAGATCGACAAGATGGGCATGGATTTCCGCGGCGACCCGTCATCGGCCCTGCTCGAGGTGCTCGATCCGGAACAGAACTCGACGTTCATGGACCACTACCTCGAGGTTGAGTACAACCTGTCCGACGTGATGTTCATCACCACGGCGAACACGCTCAACATCCCGGCGCAGCTTATGGACCGCATGGAGATCATCCGCATCGCCGGCTACACCGAGGACGAGAAGGTCGAGATCGCGCGCCGGCACCTGCTGCCCAAGGCGATCCGCGACCACGCGCTCCAGAAGGGCGAGTTCTCGATCACCGACGAGGCGCTGCGTGAGGTCATCCGCACCTACACCCGCGAAGCGGGCGTGCGTAACCTTGAGCGCGAGCTGATGACGCTCGCCCGCAAGGCGGTGACGGAGATCCTGCGCACCGACAAGAAGAAGGTCGAGGTCACGCCCGAGAACCTGGACTTCTATCTGGGTGTTCCGCGCTACCGCTTCGGCCAGATCGACGGCGAGGACCAGGTCGGCGTGGTCACCGGGCTTGCCTGGACTGAGGTCGGCGGCGAACTGCTGACGATCGAAGGCGTCATGATGCCCGGCAAGGGCAAGATGACCGTCACCGGCAACCTGCGTGACGTGATGAAGGAATCGATTTCCGCAGCGGCATCCTATGTCCGCTCGCGCGCCATCGATTTCGGTATCAAGCCGCCGCTGTTCGACAAGCGCGACATCCACGTGCACGTGCCGGAAGGCGCGACGCCGAAGGACGGTCCGTCGGCGGGCGTCGCGATGGCCACGGCCATCGTGTCGGTGATGACCGGCATTCCGGTGCGCAAGGATCTGGCCATGACCGGCGAGATCACCTTGCGCGGCCGTGTCCTGCCCATCGGCGGTCTGAAGGAGAAGATGCTCGCGGCATTGCGCGGCGGCATCAAGACGGTTCTGATCCCCGAGGACAATGTCAAGGATCTAGCCGACATTCCCGAGAACGTGAAAAGCGAACTCGAGATCATCCCGGTCGGCCGCATCGGACAGGTGCTCGAACACGCGTTGACGCGCAAACTCGAGCCGATCGAGTGGACCGAAGAGGTAGAATCGGTGGCGGCGAAAGTCGCGCCGATCGAGGACGATAACCTGCCCAATATCGCTCACTAGGGTCAGGACACCTCCAAAAACTTGTAAACGCCGCAGAAATGCGGCGTTTTTCCTTGGATTTCCGGGCTTTCCGCCGCCATTTCCCTTCGGCTTCGCGACGAATCCATCTATGGTCCGCCTGTTTACGGCCGGTCCCGTCCGCGAAGCGGCGGCAACCGGCTGGTCGATTGAGAAGGATTATGACAATGAATAAAAACGAGCTTGCCGCCGCTGTTGCGGAAAAGACGGGACTTGGAAAGGGAGATGCAGCGTCGGCGGTCGACGCGGTTTTCGATACCATCACCAGCACGCTGAAAGCTGGCGGCGATATCCGCATCCTCGGTTTCGGCAATTTTGGCGTGAATCAGCGCGCCGCCACCACGGGCCGCAACCCGCTGACCGGGAAACCGGTCGACATTCCGGCGAAGAAGGTGGCGAAATTCTCGGCCGGCAAAGGCCTGAAGGACGCGCTCAACGGCTGATACCGCCGTTCTGCCCGATTTGCCGCGGTTGCCGGAGACGGCTGCCGCGGTTTTTTATTTGCCATGTGACGGTAAAGCCGGCCAGATAAGCTCTACCGGGATTTGTTGATGGTGGCTGTCAGAAGTTGAGTCATGTGCGCATCGCGCGCCGTGCCGGAATCGCCGCCCATCACGACCGCGACGAGAGAGCGTCCGTTGCGGCGCACCGACGCCGCCAGATTGTAGCCGGACGACTTGATGTAGCCGGTCTTGATGCCGTCCGCCCCGGCGACCGTTTCCAGAACCTTGTTGTGGCCCTTGATGGTCTTGCCGCGGAACTCGAACGAGCGCAGCGAGAAATAGGAATAATGCTGCGGGAAGTCGCGCCTGAGCGCCATTCCGAGCACGGCCATGTCGCGCGCCGTCGTCGTCATGCGCGGATCGGGCAGGCCCGACGGGTTGGTGAAGACTGTGTGCTTCATCCCGAGCGCGCGCGCCCTGGCGGTCATCAAGGCCGCGAATTGCTGCTCGCTGCCCGCCAGATATTCGGCGATTCCCATAGCGACGTCGTTGGCCGACTTGACGACCAGCGCCCGGATCGCCGTGTCGACATCGACCGTGTCGCCGGCTTTCAGGTAGAGCTTCGTCGGCGCCTGTCCGACCGCCTTGGCCGAAAGCGGGATCTGCGTTTCCCTGGTGACCTTGCCGCTGTCGATCGCCTCGAACAGCAGGTAGAGCGTCATCATCTTGGCGAGAGAGGCGGGGTAGCGCGTCTGGTCGGCCGCGACCTCGTAGAGGATCTTGCCGTTGCTCGCATCGACCACGATCGCCGCGTATTTCGCCGGTTCGGCCTGCGGCGTCACGATATCCAGCGTGTCCGATGTCGAACACGCCGTCAGGACGGCGGTGAACATGAGCGACAGGAGGACGATCAGAACGGGCGTGCGGGGGCGAATCTGCTGACTCAGGACAGGCTCCATCGGCGGTATCGGTTTGTTACGGCCTTTCATGCGGCTTTAGCACGATCGGTCGCCTTGTGCAGCCAAAGGACTGTGGAGAATTAATGGAATCTTTCGCCCGGCCGCACAGTGCCGTCCGTCACAGCCGCCGCGACCCACCCGGACCGCCGGCATGTTGGTTGCAGCACGGGCGAATTGCCCCGCCGGACATGACTTGGGTCTGCTGCCGTGACAGCGACGGATCCTGATTTGGGGGGAAATGGTGGGCGGTGACGGGCTCGAACCGCCGACATCTTCGGTGTAAACGAAGCGCTCTACCAACTGAGCTAACCGCCCGGACCTTGGTCGGTATCTAAGCGGCTTCGCGTGTCGATGCAAGCATTTGTCCGCTGGTCGAAGCGGGCGTTTCGCCGCCGGTCTGGCGGCTGTCACAAAAACGCCGCGTGAGCCGTCCGGCGCGCTTGACAGGGTATGGGTAACCGCTTAAGTCACCGCTCACGCTTCGGCCTTGTGCACGAAGCGATGCGCGGGTGTAGCTCAGTTGGTTAGAGTGCCGGCCTGTCACGCCGGAGGTCGCGGGTTCGAGCCCCGTCACTCGCGCCATTTTTCAATGGCAACGTACAAGTGTTTCGACTTCCCCTCCGGGGAGGTTTTCCGCTGTCCTGGCCTAGTTGTTTTCCGGGTTCTCGGCGAGAACCGGGTCGGCCGAAGCCGCGCGCGCCGTGTCGGCGCGGCGAAAGGAGACGCGGATCACATCGCCCCGTTGCAGGGGAGTCGCTTCGCCGACCGTTTTCGTTTCGTGGGCGCCGCCGGTCCTTCGGATCAGGATGTATTCGGGGATGCGGCCGAGCGCGTCGCGGGTGGCGGACGCTTCCGCGCGATACCGGTCCAGAAGCGAGCCCGTCGCCTTCAGGGCGATCTCGTTCTGGCCGATCGCCAGTTCGACCTCGCGCAGCTGTTCCACGTTCCTCGTGTCCAGTTCTATCTGCCGTTCCGCGAAGTCCCGATCGGCGGCGAGCCTGTTCTGGCGCGCGCGAAACAGGGCCGTGCGGAATTCGAGCGCGTCCCGGCGCGCCGAGGTCAGTAGCCGCTTGAGGTCGCTCAGGGTCGACGCGGCAGCGAAGCCCCGTTGCGCCAGGGTCTCGCGGGCATTCAGCTGTTCCTCGATCAGCCGCACCTCTTCGTCGTGCAGCGCGATGTTTTTCTCCACCGATGTGATTTCCTGGTCGTAGCCCGATTTCTGCGCCTCATAGGTCGACATCCGCGACGCGAGCGTGCGTTTGCGCATCTCGAAAATGGCGCGTTCGGCGGCCACGATACCTTCCGCATCCGCGGGCGCGTTCATGCCGAAGGGTCCGGTATCGAAGGCGCTGTTCTCCAGTTCCGCCGCAAGCCGGGCCTTCCGCACGCCAAGCGAAAACCGGTCGAGCTCGAGCCTGGCGAGTTCCTCCGTCAGCCTTGCGCGACGTTCCTCCGTCAGGTCGGTCCCGGCAAATCCGCCGGCTTGCAGAACGAGGTCGAACACGGTCATGCCCGGGGCAAATGAAAACGGCCCGGTCCGCGCGGTTTCGCCGGTGAGAAAGACCGGCGCGAATTCGGCTATGGTCACCGACGACAGAATGACGGGGATCTGCGCGTCCAGCTTCTGCCCGAGCATTTCCGCGATCTCGTTCGCGTTCATGTTCGAAACGTCGATCCTGCCGAGCATGGGATAGTAGAGCGTTCCGTCGCTCTCGACCTTGAAACGGCCCGACAAGGCGCGCGTGACGTTCTCCTCGCCGAACACGACGACGTCCAGCACGTCGCCGGGCCCGACCGGGAATGTGCGAATACTGTCCGGGAAGGCCGGTAGAGCGCAGGACAGCATTATCGCCGCGGCGGACATGGCGGCGAAAACCGCCGTCACCGGCTTTCGAAGCAGCGACTTGTACAAGCCCCGGTCCATCCTCTCCTCCTGCTGGACGCGATGGTGACAGCCGTGCCGCTGTCGGGCAATCCGGGAAAACGCTTGACTGCGTGTGCGGACGGGCACCGCCTTCGGGGGTAGGCCTAAGCCCTAAGGATGATGCCATGACCGATTTCGGGCGGATCGCCCCCGGATATGCCTGTCGGGGTGGCCGGAAGCCCGGTTTTCCGGCGCCGGGCCGGCTGTTTCGATCATCTTCAGGCCCGCGCCTGCCAAAGAGGCGAACCGCACTACGTCTTTTCGATATTTTGCGGTCGGCCCGCAAATCGGTCAGATTGTCCCGACCCGCCGGGAGTCCTTGCGTTCCGGACGGGTGCGGAAAATCGACCAGCCCCAAGATGGTTTCATGAACGTCTTTTCAAACTTCAAGGTCAGAAGCCGCCAGCGCGATCGGTCCACCGACGAGACCCGGCTCGAAGGCCTGTTGCAGTTTCTCGGGAAACTGACGGGCGAAGCGAAGAGCGAACTCGACGGCCTGAAGAAACGGTACGACCAGGCCAGCGCGGACGCCGCATTCGCTTGCATGGAGGAGGAGAACGAAGGCTCCAGCAAGGGCGCGTCCGACAGGATCGGCGTGTTGACGGAAACCATCATGAACTACGCGGACCGTGTGAGGCATCTGGAACGCCAGGTCGCATATTTCGAGCAGCTGGAACGCGACATCTCCGCCGCCGCGGACACAATAGTTCACCCCGTTTCCGGGGGTTCCGTAACCGCCGACAGCTGATGCCGGAACGTGTCGATTGCGTCGTCATCGGCGCCGGCGTCATCGGCCTGGCGGTTGCCCGCTGCCTTGCCATTGCCGGCCGCGAAGTGCTCGTGCTGGAGGCGGACCGGATCATCGGCAACGCGACCTCCAGCCGAAACAGCGAAGTCATCCATGCGGGGCTCTATTACCCTTCCAGCAGCCTGAAGGCCCGTTTCTGCCGGGCCGGCCGCGACATGCTCTATGCCTATTGCGCTGAACGGGGGATCCCGTATCGGCGGATCGGCAAACTCGTCGTGGCGACGAGCAAGCCCGAAGAAGCGACCCTGCATGAGATCGCGCGTCACGCGGCCGGAAACGGCGTCGCCGACCTGGAATATCTCGACGCGAACGGTGTCGCCGGGTTGGAACCGGCGGTTCGCGCCTCGGCCGCTCTCCTGTCGCCCGGTACCGGGATCATCGACTCTCACACTTACATGCTGTCGCTGCAGGGGGAGGCGGAAGCCCATGGCGCCGCGGTCGTGCTTCGCGCGCCGGTGGAGAGCGGCGAAATCCGCGAGGATGGCGTGGTCCTGCATGTCGGCGGCCACGATCCCCTGACGATCCATGCCCGCCACGTCGTGAACGCGGCTGGCCTGACGGCCCACGAAGTTGCTCGCGCGATCGACGGATTGCCGGCGGATGCCGTTCCGGCCATTCGATATGCGAAGGGCAACTACTTCGCCCTTGCCGCAAACGCCCCGTTCGCAAGGCTGATCTATCCCGTTCCCGTCAAGGGCGGCCTTGGCGTTCACCTGACCTATGACCTGGCGGGAAAGGCCAGGTTCGGACCGGATGTCGAATGGATCGATGCCGTCGATTACACGGTGTCGGGCGAACGTGCGGAACAGTTCGCGGCGGCGATACGGCGCTACTGGCCGGATCTTCCCGACGGAGCGCTCTATCCCGATTACGCCGGTGTGCGAACGCAGATCGCGGACATGGCCGTCTCCGACTTCGTCGTCGAAAACTCGACCGGCGTGCTCGTCAATCTCTTTGGCATCGAGTCTCCGGGGCTGACCTCATCGCTGGCGATTGCCGCCCACGTCCGCGATCTGCTGGCCTGACTGCGCAGCGCGGCCGCGTGTCGCGCGTCATTCCCCGATATATTCAACCAGCGCGCAGACGATGTGGTAGAAGCTCGAGGAGGGCATGTCGGGTGCGGCCACGTCGCCTTTGGCGTCGATCGCATCGTACCATCCGCCCGTGACAGGTCCGTCCAGGTAGTGCGTGAACAGCACCGAGAGCATGCGCTGCCGCAATGGAGCGGCCACGACAAGGCCTCTTCTTTCGAATGCGACGGCGGCCTTGAGCGCTTCGGTCTGGGGCCACAGCCTCGCGACCGGATCGACGGCGCTGCCGTCCGGTTGCATGCCGTTTGCCGCAGCGCCCGTGGCGACATGGTGCCCGAAGGCGGCCGCGATGGCGAACAGCTGCCGCGCCTTGGCCTCGATCGGGGCGCTGGGCCTGTATTCCGCGAAACGGCCAAGCAGCCATGCCCATTCGTAGTGATGGCCCGGTTCGATGCGCCGGTCGCCCGCATCGGCGCGCAGGGGCGTCCAGTCGCCGGCGAAGAATTCCGACAGCGTGCTGCTTTCCGCGTCGAAGAAATGCCGCTCGAAAAGGCTGACCATGGCGTGCGCACGGTTCAGGTAGTGTTCCTCGCCGGTCGCCTCGTACCATGCGAGCATGGCCTCGAGAAAATGCATATGCGGGTTTGCACGCCGCGGCAGACGGCGCTCGCTGTCCTCGAAGAACCCGCCATGGGCGTGGTCGGCAAGCGACCCGTACATGAAGTCGAGCGTCTTCTCGCCCCACAGGCGCGCTTCCTGCCAGCCCGTTGCGCGGTAGAGCCAGACGAGACCGAACAGCACGAAGCACTGGTCGTAGGCGTCGCGCTTCGCATCCCTGACGCTCCCGTCGGGATTGAAGAGGTGGATCCAGCCGCCGTCGGCGTGCCATCCGGTCGAGACGAGAGTGTCGAGGCAATGGCGCAGGATGGAATCGGCATCGCCTTGCCAGCCGAGGAGTTTCGCCTGCGAGAAGCAATAGATCTGCCGCGCGAGGACCCGCAGCCGTTTGGCCGGATGCGGCGCCGGACGGCCGTCGAACATCAGCGCCTCGTGCACCCCGCCGTTTTCGTAGTCGATGCCGTGTTCGGCCCAGTAGGGAAATGCCTCTTCCAGCATCCATCGCCTTGCCGCAGTCGTACCGGAAATTCGCCGGGGGGCCTGTCCGGCATTGCCCGTCGCGGGACTGCGCAACACACTGGAAAGCTCGCCGACAGCCGGTGTGATCGGCCTTCTCTGTATTGGTGTCGCGGGCAGGAAAGACATGACCAAACTCGACCTTTCGCAAATACCATTGCGGCAAGCTTAGGTTGGCGCGGGATGTTAAGGCAGTTGGCGCTTCGGACGACGCGGCCACTCGGGAATACCACCTCCGTGCGCCCCGTATCCGCCTTCCGGGCTAATTGTACCGGGCCGATGAAGTCCCGTTCAGATGCCGCGCCGTGACCGGCCGGTCCGTTCAGTTGATGTCTTTCGCGATCATGGTCCCGTTTCGGTCCAGTGTCAGGTCGATCGCGGGAACCGGGGCAATTCGCGGGAGGTCGTAACCTTCGGCATCGAGCGGAATCTCGACCTCGACCACGTCACCGGGACGAACGGAAAATGTTTCGTCGGCCTGCAACCGTTCCGTCGAACCATCCCTGCCGGCGCGCACGATGGTGTAGTTCGGCTTCGCCTTGCGGGGATCCTGACGGGCCGCCGCCTGGGGCGCCATCCGTTCGGACTCGTTCAGGAGTTGTGCCGTTGTCGTCGTTTTCGCGGAAAGTTCCTCCAGTTGCGCCTGGGTGTCGCGCAGCTGCGCCCTGATCTCATTCTTGCGGGTGATGCTCAGTTCCAGAATGGAGATCTCGGTTTGGCTTTTTTCCTGCCGGGCGCGCATCATGCTGGTTTCGGCGGAAAGCCTGTCGCTTTGCGCGCGAACAAGTGCGCGCTCGGCCTCCATTTTTCGTGTTTCGGCGGCGAACCCCTTCTTGGCGAGGGCCGTCACGTTTTCCATTTCCTTTTGCGAAAGGGCGACCTGCCGGTCCTGGAATGCCAGATGCGCTTCCAGCGACTGCACGGACTTGCCCAGGAATTCGCTCAATTCCTCCAGCGCGCGGATCTGGGTGTCCATTCCCTGACGCCGTGCATCGAATATCGACCTTTCCTGATCCATGAGAACGGCAATCGAAGGATCGTCGGAACGGTTCGTGAGTTCTGCCGGGAACGCGATCGAATCCGCACCCTTCATTTCGCTTTCCAGTCTTGCCTTTCGCGCCAGCAGGCTTCCCCGGCTTACGTATTGCAGGGCCAGTTCACCGCGGCCGGAAATGACTTCCCGTTCCAGCCTCGCGCCTTGATCGCCTCGCCTGATGCCGCCGCTGATGCTGACCGCCTGCAATATGTTCAGACCGGGGCGGTAGGGGAAGGCACCCGGCGTTTCGACGTCCCCGACGATATAGAATGGCCTGAACTCGATGATCTCCGCCGACACGTCGGGGTGCCTGCCCAATCTCATGCGCTGCATCAGCGCCACGCTTACCTTGGCGGCCAGTTCGGTCGGAGAAAGCCCGCTGGCGAGGATCCTGCCGGCGAAGGGCAGCGAAAGAGTGCCGTCAGCACCGACAGCAAAATCGTCGTTCAGGGCGGTCCATGCGAAAATCTCGTCGCGGCTTGCCCGCCATTCGTAGATCTTCAGACGAACCTTGTCCTGCGGCCCGAGAACATAGTCCTCGGCATTGGCGGTTGCGGCGAGACCAAAGGTCGCGAACGCCAGCAGGAGAAATCCGGTTAGGAGATGAAACTTCAGCGGCATCGCGCGAGCGTGAATGACCGTCGCAGCGGGACGGCGTCCGAGATCGCGGTTATGGTTCGGTTCCCGCAGCATGAGCCTGCTCCCGCTAGAGTTCGACAATGTATTCGGGTTTCACTTGGCCTGCCGCAAGGTGCAGGAGGCCCAGGAGGTTCCCCCGCAATCGCCCGCGCCGGTCGACGTAGCTCTCCGGCTTCAGGCTGCGCACGATGTTCATCGCCACATTGCGTGCGAGCAGCGGCAGCAGATAGGCCGCCGGCACGCTGCCTTTCCTGATGAGATAGACCGGGTTGATGATCTGGGAGTAGCCGAACCGTTCGCCGCTCACGCGGCCCGATTTAACGCCGAGATGAACGCCGAGAATATTGTTGACGCGCACGACCCGGCCGCGGCGCCGCAACTGGCTGGTGAAGTCGGTGTCTTCCTGCCAGCCGTAAAGGACCAGCCGTTCGTCGAAGCGAAGCTCCTGCACCGTGCCGGAACGTATCGACATGTTGCAGCCATAGGCGCCCACGCGATCTTCGATCAGTTCCCTGGCCGGACCCTGGTCATGGGCCGCGTGCAGCGCCTGGAGTCCCTGCCACCAGGTGAGGCCTTCGGTGGTCGCCCCGTCTTTCACGACCCGGCCCGTCACCACGGCCCAGTCAGGATTGTGCCCGAAAGCTTCCGCCACGAGCTCAAGATAGTTGCTTGCCGGAATGAAATCGTCATCGAAGAAGGTGATGACGTCGAACCGGTCGACGACATATTCGAGCGCGGTGTTTCGCTGCGCGGTGAGACCGGTCTTGCCGAACAGCGTTGTCACGGGGAAGGCGAATGCTCCGAGATCGCCGATGTGAGAGGAATCCGGCGCCGAAATCACCACTTCGTCGGGCAAGCGGATTTGCGCTTCCAGATGCGACAGGAGGGGAACGATCTGTTCCTTCCGCCCCAGCGTCGCGATCACAACAACCAGTTTCATATTGCAGGCGTCCAAAGCCATGAGGCGGGGCGGTTCCCGCCCGGCCGCCTCCGGTCAATTTTCGAGCAAAGAGTACCATTTGGCGGTCTGGACGCAGCCTAGCAATATGACCGGCTCGAGCCGCCTTTCTACGATTGACGATGTAAGCGGCAACTCCGGTGGGGGTACTGGTCTCCGCAGTAAGGAGTAGCCTCTCGCCGACGCACGCCGCGATTACCCCGGAAAGCCCTCTTGCGGCTTCTGCTCATTTGAAAGCAGCCTGCAGGCACTGCAATTCCCGCAGGGAAGTGGAGGCAAAGTGCTCAATACCGTCCCGAACAAGCTCGATATCGCGCCGGTGCCCGATGGGAGCGTCAGCCTGCACTACCCCGATCGATCGGCCAGGGTGGCGATCGTTCATGATTGGTGTCCGGATTTTCGTGGCGGCGAGAGGGTGCTTTCGCGCATCGCCGGGTTGTTCCCGAACTCGGAAGTCTTCACCCTGTTCGATTTCCTGCCCGACGAAATCAAGGAAGAGTTCTTCAAGGATGTCAGGTTTCACACCTCCTTCGCGAACCGGCTTCCTCTTGTCGAGAAATACTACCGGGCCCTGTTCTTTCTCGGACCGTTCCTGATCGAGCAGTTCGATGTCACGGGCTTCGATTTCGTGATCTCCTCGTCCGCGGCGTTCGCACGCGGCGTTCTGACCCGACCCGACCAGCCGCATCTGTGCTATGTCCACAGTCCTGTCCGTTACGCTTGGGACGAGCAGTTTTCATACCTTCAGCAGGGACGTCTCGGCTTTGGCCCCAGGGGCATGCTGTTTCGCTACATGCTGCACAATCTGCGCATGTGGGATACGCGAACCGCGCACGGGCCCGACATGATGATTGCGAATTCGAGCTATGTGCGTTCGCGCATCCGCAATATTTACGGGCGAAACGCCGAGGTCATTCACCCGCCTGTCGCCTGCCAGGAATACGCGTGCGTCCTGGAAAAGGACGATTATTACGTGTCAGCGAGTTTCCTGGCGCCATACAAGCGGAGCGACCTCGTGGTGCGCGCATTCAACGAAATGCCGGACAGGCGATTGGTGGTCGTCGGCGCAGGCCCGCAACTGAAGGAACTCCGGACGATCGCCGGCCCGAATATCCAATTCGCCGGACACCTGTCGCGTAGCGACTATATCCGGACACTGTCGCATGCCAGGGCGATGGTCTTTGCCGGATGCGAGGACTTCGGGATCGCCATGGCCGAAGCCCAGGCCGGCGGCACGCCGCTGCTGGCGTTCGGACGCGGCGGCGCAAGGGACATCGTTCGCCCGCTCGGCCAGAGCGATCACCCCACCGGTATCCTGTTCAACAGCCAGTCGGTCGTCGCGGTCAAGGACGTGGTGGAACGGTTCGAGCGCGATGCCCATCTGATCAGACCGGGCGCCTGCACCGCGAATGCAGCGCGTTTTTCCGAAGAGCGTTTCGATCAGGCTATCTTGAGAAGTGCCGGGGCCGTTCAAGCAAGCCTTGCCGAGTATTGATCCCGGCCTTGGCCGCCGGTAGCGCCTTTTCGGCCTGCTGGTTTCCGACACCGTCCATTTGAGCCATCAGCCCCAGATACTGCTGTGCCGTGGCGCTCCATCTGTAGCGGCGTGTCCGCGCCCAGCCCCTCATGATCATCTGTTCGCGAAGGCCCGTCTGCCGGCGGAGCCGCATGAAATGCTCGAGCCATTCCTCGGGATTGTCGGGTGAGGCATAAAGCGCTGCGTCGCCGCACACTTCGGGCATGCTCGCCGTATCCGAAACGATGACCGGGCACCCGATCGCCATCGCTTCCAGGGGAGGGAGTCCGAACCCCTCGACGAAGGAAGGAAATGCAAGGCACATGGAATCTCGCAGCAAGGCCGCGAATTCGTTGTCTGTTACTCGTCCCAGCCAGCTT
>JBAQHA010000291.1:0-3722 GCA_049288075.1 Oricola sp. | reverse complement strand
GTCTTGGTCGGTCGCCCGAAGCCGTAGCCGAAGGTCAGGTGGCTGTGGACGTGGGTGCAGATCGCCTGCACCCGTGCCCAGCCTGGCGGGGTGGATCCGAACAGGCGCAACGCCTCGGGGGCCAGTGCATCGGAATCGCAATAGCGACTTGCGGTCAGGAATTGCAGTGTCTCGGGCGGCAGGTCGCCCACGTCGTGCTGTTGTGCCGTCCAGTCGAACACGTCGGGCTTGCCGTCAACCTCGACGATGCAATCGGACCAGAACGTCATGCGTCCCACGGGCGCCCTCAGCCGGGTCAACCGGTTGCCGAAGGTATCGAGGAATGTCTGCAGCGGAAGCTCAGGGTCTGCTTGCACTGCGGCCGAACCGATGATCCGCCCGTCGAAGCCGGAATGCGGCGACAGGGCAAGGATCAGCACGGTATCCTCCTTGCTTTCGATGACGATCTCGTAGCCGACGCGAATGAACATTGCCGCCTTTCCTGGCCTGATGTAGGTTGCACGCTTCGATCGCGCGCCTCGTCCCTGCTGCAGTGCGCCTTTCCGGCGCGATCCACTACCCCGCACAGGCAAGACGAAGGATATTCCGATCCGAACGCTGCGCATCCTGCACCGAACACGATACACCTATGACCGCCCGGTGACATTCGGCGAGCATCGCCTGATGATTCGCCCCAGGGACGGACATGACATGCGGATCCTGGATTCCAGCCTGACGGTTTCGCCCCGCGCGGATGTGCATTGGGCATTCGATACATTTGGTAACTCCGTCGCGCTGCTTTCGTTCCACGACGCAGCGGACGAACTTGTGATCGAAAGCGAGTTGCTTCTGCGTCGCTACGGTCTGGATGAACCGCTGGCGCGGTTCCAACGCTATGCGAGCGCATATCCGGTGCAGTATGACGCCGACGAACGGATCGACCTCGGCCCCTATTTGATGGCATACCAGCCTCAGGACCAGGAGGCGTTGGCGGCATGGATCGCGCAGGTGCTGCCGCAACTCCCCGGCGGCAGCCTGCAGGTTCTGGACGCGCTGGGAACCGCCGTCCACAGGGCGTTTCGCTATGTCCGGCGCGAGGAGGAAGGCGTGCAGGCACCGGCTGAGACGATCAGACTCGGCACTGGCACCTGTCGCGACTTCGCGCTGCTGTTCATGGATGCCGCGCGAAGCCTGGGGTTCGCTGCACGGTTTGTCACCGGATACCTGCATGACGAGGCCGCGGGCAACGACTCGGGCGAGGACATGACTGGCGGTGGCGCGACCCATGCCTGGGTCGACGCCTTCGTGCCCGGTGCGGGCTGGGTGGAGTTCGACCCCACCAACCGCATCGTCGCCAGTCGCAACCTGATCCGCGTGGCGACAACTCGTACGCCGTCGCAGGCACTTCCGGTCAGCGGAACATTCGTGCGCGAGGGCGGAGAACTGCTCGGGCTGGAAGTTTCTGTCAGCGTGACCAATGTCGAATGAAACCGGGCGAGCCAATCAGAGCAGCAGAGCGATGATGAGCACGACAAGCAGCGGAGCGCCGAGAAGCCAGGCTATGAGTGCAGGCATGGGCCCATCCTTTCGGGTTCGGGGTGACGCGGCGGCGCATCAGCGCCGAGTCATGAGAGCGTCGAGGCCCAGTCCTTCGTCGCGGTGACGTCCACCGACGGTGGCGGCGGCGAACGCGGCGACGGCACCGATCAGCAGGGTCGCCGCCGCGATGAAGCCGAACACCACACCGGCGACCCGTGTCTTTTCAACGGCGGCAAGCGCTTCCGCGCGGGCACTGGCAAGCTCTGCGTTGACCTCGTCGACGCGGGTACGGGCCGCAGTCCGGTCAAGGTCTGAGTTCGCAGCAACGAGCTGCGCTAGATAGCTGCGGTCGCGTTCCGCCATATCGCCGCTGACAACACTGCGCGCGATAATGCCTGCAATCTGCTGCTGAATTGCGGGGTCGATTTCTGCGATGTTCGTGGCCCTTTGAGTCGACTGCCGGGTCGGTTCTGCGGTAGCGCCAGTGCCGGCGGTTGCCGGAGCTGTGTCAGCAGCGGCTTCGTCGATCCGGGGTTCGCTGACGGCACTCCGCAACATGACATTGGCAAAGTAATCGGAAGGGAAAGCCTCGGCGGAAACCTCTGTGACCGACCCAACCGCCGAGGCGCCTGCGTTCAGCAAGCCGCCTACGCCCATGGCGGCAAGAGTCGTCCCGACCAGCGCGCCCGTGGCCCACACCATCAGCCCATGCGCCCCATCGCGCACCTCGACCTCGGCGGCTGTGGCATCGCCGGTCCGGCGGCGCATCCGCCCGGCAAGATAGCCACCGGCGCCGAACCCGCTGACCATCACCCAGGCGAACCAGATGCCTGCGGCAATGGCGAGCCATGCAGCCGACGCGCCCTCGCCCCGGTAAGGTGAGGTAAGCGACAGACCTAGACTCGTGCCGAATTCGATCAGCAGAGACGAGATCGCGAGCGCAAAGATGCCGCCCGCGAGAATGGCCGCCCAACCCACGTAGGAGCCTTCCGCAATGTATTGCCTGGACGTCTCAACGGAATGTTGGTGCGGTGGCAGGCTGTCGGATACCATTGGAATGATCCTTGGGCTGGTGCGCGCGGTCAGCGGAGGCCGAAAAAGCTGAGCAGTGCAATGACGATGACTACTGCCCCGACGATGTAGATGATCTGGTTCATGGTTCTTTCCCTGAAATGTGGCAAACCCGTCCCCGCGCCGGGCAGGACGCAACGGTTCGTGATTTGAGGTTACTCTTTATGGTTTTTGGTGAGGAGGGCCGGAATCTACTCATTCCATGATGGCGTAGCGTCCGGACTTCCCGACGGCTTGGCCTCCGTCAGCCGCACGGCGGGCTCCTATCCGACAGCAAGGGGCCCGATGCCTCGGCTCACATGATTCGGATCTTCATGGTGAAATCTGCCTGAGATCGGATCACCCTGGAACGCCGCTGCCCCCGGGGGCGTTCCTTAAATGTGGCCGAACAGTTTTGACGCGAAACCGGCCCTTTACAATCGGAAGGTGCCGGCCCGCGACAAATCCGCTTCCGGTCACGACCCTGCAGGGGGCCCCTGCTGCCAGAGATCCCGGCTTTCGGGATCAGGGAGAATTCCATGACACATTCAGCAAGTTCGCCGCACGCAGCCACAGGCGGCGGTGCGTACGGGTTTGTTCGCAACGGCTACAACCGCGCGGAAACGCACGATCTGACAACCTCTGACCTCGAAAGCGCGACCGTCTATGGCCGCGACGACGAGACTATCGGATCGGTCAGCTCGCTCAAGGTGGGCACTGACGGCAAGATCACCGACGCCGTGATCGACGTTGGCGGGTTTCTCGGCATGGGGGCGCATTCCGTCCTGCTGCCGTTCAGCCAGCTGACCATTCTGCGCGAAACCAACGGGACCGACCTGCGCGTCCATCTGGACACGACGAAAGACAAGCTCAAGGCAATGCCACACCACGGTGGCTGACCCCCGCCAGGTGCTGAAATGAACGAGGCCGCACAACGATTTGTGCGGCCTCTTTCGTCGGTTGGGGTCAGTGTCCGTCGATCACGTCAGCAGAATCGGAGTGGCGACCGCAGCGGGATGACCGGAACGCTTCTAGGATATCAGTTCTTGGCCTGATATTGCGGCCTGTCCTGGATCTGTTCCCTGGTTGCATCGACATAAACGCGCACATCCGAATAGCCCTCAAATCGCGCCCCCCGTTGCCGCCCCCGCGGC
>JBAQHA010000290.1:0-2088 GCA_049288075.1 Oricola sp. | reverse complement strand
CCGAAGGGGTGCAGGAAGTGTCCAAGCGCGTCGAAACGATCGCCACCTCGGCGGAGGAACAGGCGCACGGCCTGCAGGAGATCAACGTCGCAATCAACGAGATGGACAAGACCACGCAGCAGAACGCCGCCATGGTCGAGGAAACGACGGCCGCCAGCCACTCGTTGGCCGACGAGGCCAACGGATTGGCGCAGATGGTCGCGCAGTTCCACACTGACGAACGGGGCGCGCCGGCCGCCGGCCGCAAGGCGGCGTAAGCCGCCAATTCGATCCAATCAAAGAGGCCGGGGCGGAAACGCCCCGGCCTCTTCGTTGCCAAGTTAGCCGAAGACGAGCGGGTCGATGGAGGCGTAGATCGGTCACGGCTCTTCAGTCAATTCCGTTGCAATCATATAACGATTTCTTTATATCGTTATATGAACTGCCAACGAGGTTTCGTCATGTCCAATCCGCTTTCCGATCTCATCGCCGAAAAAGGCGTTCTTCTGGCCGATGGGGCAACGGGAACGAACCTCTTTGCCATGGGCCTGATGGCCGGCGATGCGCCTGAATTGTGGAACGAGGACCAGCCGGAGAAGATCCGCGCGCTGCATCAGGGTTTCGTCGACGCCGGCGCCGACATCATCCTGACGAACTCGTTCGGCGGAACGCGCCACCGGCTGAAGCTGCATCACGCGCAGGACCGCGTGTTCGAGCTGAACAGACGAGCCGCCGAACTGGCGCGCGAAGTCGCCGACAAGGCCGGCCGGAAGGTGATCGTCGCGGGGTCGGTCGGGCCGACGGGCGAGTTGCTGGTGCCGCTCGGGGCGATGACCTTCGAGGAGGCGGTCGCCGCGTTCAAGGAACAGATCGAGGGACTGAAGGCCGGCGGCGCGGACATCGCATGGATCGAGACCATGTCGTCGCCGGACGAGATCCGCGCGGCCGCGGAAGGGGCGATCGCGGCCGGCATGCCCTACACGTTTACCGCCTCCTTCGACACGGCCGGAAAATCGATGATGGGCCTCGATCCGAAGGACATTCACGGCGTCCTGACCGGCGAGCCGGAGCAACCAGTCGCCATCGGCGCCAATTGCGGCGTCGGAGCGCCGGACATCCTGTCGTCGCTGCTCGACATGAGCGCGGCGAATCCGGATGCGACGCTGATCGTCAAGGGCAATTGCGGCATTCCGCAGTTCCAGGGCGAGAAGATCGTCTATTCCGGCACGCCGGAACTGATGGCCGAATATGTGAACCTGGCGATCGACGCCGGCGCGACGATCATCGGCGGGTGCTGCGGTACGACCAGCGAGCACTTGAAGGCGATGCGCCATGCGCTTGACCATCACGCCAAAGGCACGCGGCCGACGCTCGACGATGTGGTGGCCAAAATCGGGCCATTGCGCAACAAGTCGGCCGGCGAGGGCGCAAGCGCGCCGCGTCGCGAGCGGACCGGCCGCCGGCGGGGCTGACCCCGGAAACCCGTTGCGAGCCGTTTCGGCGCGTCGCATCATGGCGCGCCAAAGGGAGGGTTCGGGATGTTGCGGGTACTCGGGAGATCGTCTTCGATCAATGTGCGCAAGGTGCTCTGGACGTGCGGCGAGATCGGGCTCGAATTCGAGCAGGAGGCATGGGGCTCCGGGTTCAAGGACGCGAAGTCGCCGGAATTCCTGGCGCTGAACCCAAACGGGCTCGTCCCGGTTATCATCGACGACGGGCTGGTGCTGTGGGAATCGCACGCAATCATCCGCTATCTCGACGACAAGCATGATGGCGGACTGCTGCCCGCGGATATCGGCCGCCGCGCGATCGCCGACCAGTGGATGTGCTGGCAGGCGACCGAACTCAACGACGCCTATCGCTACGCCTTTATCTCCCTTGTCCGCAAGAATCCGGCCTTCAACGATCCCGAACAGGTCCGGGCCTCGATTGCCGCCTGGATCCGCAACCTCGACATTCTGGAGGCGCAACTGGATACGTCCGGCGGCCATGTCGCGGGCGCGGACTTCACGCTTGCCGACGTCCCGATCGGCCTGTGCGTCCACCGCTGGTTCATGACGCCGGTCGACGAGCGGCCGTCACACCCGGCGGTGTCGGCCTATTACGAGC
>JBAQHA010000289.1:0-1958 GCA_049288075.1 Oricola sp. | reverse complement strand
GCCGTACGATCTCGCGCACCGTGAACGGAAAGGAGAGGCTGGAGGATTGCGGCAACACGCCGCGCAGCGAAGCGAGCTCCCACGGCTTCGCCCGGGCAATGTCCAACCCGTTCAGATGCGCACGGCCGGAAAAGGGCAGATCGGCCGACAGCGCGCGCATCAGCGTGGTCTTGCCCGATCCGTTCGGGCCAATGACGGCGACGAGCATGCCCGGCGGCACAGCGAGATCGACACCGAGCAGGACATTCTTGCGGCCAAGCGTGACTTCGATGTTCTCCGCAACGAGCATGACGGCCTCAAAGATCCAGGATGCCGCGCTTGCGCAGCAGGAGCCACAGGAAGAAGGGGGCGCCCACGGAGGCGGTGACGATGCCAATGGGTAATTCCGCCGGGGCGACGATCTGGCGGGCAACGGCGTCGGCGAAGAGCAGCAGGACGGCGCCCAACAGGGCGGACGCCGGCAGCAGGTAGCGGTGGTCCGGGCCGATGGCGAGGCGCAGCAGATGCGGCACGACAATGCCGACGAATCCGATACCGCCCGTAACCGCGACAGACGCGCCGGTCGCCGCGGCGACACACAGGATGGCGATGTTCTTGAAACGCTGCACGTCGACGCCGAGATGGCGCGCCGAAGCCTCCCCGAGCGCCAGCGCGTTGAGGCTGCGCGCCATCAGCGGCAGGGCAACGAGAACCGGCAGGATCAGCGGCGCGGCCATCAGGTTCTTCGTCCAGGTCGCGCCGGCGAGCGAACCGAGACCCCAGAAGGTCACGTCGCGCAGCTCACGGTCGTCGGCCCGAAAGACCAGCAAGCCGGTGAATGCGCCCGCTAGCGCGCCCAGCGCGATGCCGGCGAGCAGCATGGTGGCGACCGAGGTGCGGCCGTGGCGCGTCGAGATGCGGTAGAGCAGCAGCGTCGAGACAAGCCCGCCGGAAAAGGCGGCAATGGGGATCGCGTAGATGCCGAACAGCATCGCGGCCGGCGCGAGCACACCCGCCTGCAGGACGATGAAGCTGACGGCTCCCAGACCCGCGCCGGCCGAAACGCCGACGAGGCCCGGATCGGCGAGCGGATTGCGGAGGACGCCCTGCATGATCGCCCCGGAGACGGCGAGCGCCGCACCGATGAGCACCCCGAGCATGGCGCGGGGCAGGCGAATGTCGAAGACGACGATCCGGTCCGCGACATCGAGCGCGCCATGGCCGAGGCCGAAGATCTCCAGGAAGACCCGCCAGGCCGAGGCGTCGGATGCTCCCGATGCGAGGCTGAAGAAGAAGGCGATGGCGAGAAGGACAGCCAGCGCCGCGATCGCCGCGCGGGCCCTGGCCGAGCGGTCGCCGTCCTGGCGGCGTCCGGCCCGCACGACCGAGAGCATGTCAGCGAAGGTCATCGCCATAAAGCGCCTTTGCGAGATCCAGCGCTGCGTCGGCCGTGCGCGGGCCGAAGCCGAGCAGATAGAGCCCGTCCATGCGGATCACCGCGCGGTCCTTCGCGGCCTGCGTCGTCTTGAGGCCGGGATGGGAAAACAGCGTGGCATCGTCGACGGCGAATTCGCCGCGTTCCATCATCAGGACGACATCCGGATTGGCGGTGATCAGCGCCTCGTCGGTAAGTTGCTTGTAGCCGTCGTATTCGGTTATCGCATTGGCCGCGCCAGCAAGCTTCAGGATGCCGTCGGCGGCCGTGCCGCGACCCGACGCGAGGATGCGTCCATCCTGCATCGACAGGATGAACAGGACGCGCTTCTTCTCGCCGATCGCGTCGGTCGCCGCGGCGAGCCCGGCCATGCGCGCAGCGAGTTTCGCGCGCAGTTCCTCGCCCTTTTCCCGCGCGTCAAGCGCCTCGGAAACGACCCTGATCGAATCGTCGATGCCTTGCGCATCGAACGTCTCGGGCACCTCGACAAACGAGACGCTGGCCGATCTGAGCACCTCGATCGCTTCCGGCGGACCGCTGCCCT
>JBAQHA010000288.1:0-10247 GCA_049288075.1 Oricola sp. | reverse complement strand
CGGCAAGTCCGAGAAATCCTATTTCGAGAACGCCCGCGTCCGGATTTTCCACGTGACGACCGACACCGGGCTTTCGACCTCTGTGCTCTTGCCGGACCAGCCGGAGGCAAT
The DNA here is from genome assembly GCA_049288075.1 of Oricola sp. Lineage (GTDB taxonomy): Bacteria > Pseudomonadota > Alphaproteobacteria > Rhizobiales > Rhizobiaceae > Oricola. The sequence goes on along the minus strand of JBAQHA010000288.1, from coordinate 10,136 downwards.
ACCGCTGCCGCTGCCCGATGTCGGCGCGTACCGCTGGGTGCGCCTCGAGATCGGCGACATCTACACGGGCAGCCGTTACGACGACACCTGCTTCGACTACGTGTCGCCGGACTTCGAATATGAGGACGAACTCGCGGCGCAACAGGCGGCGCCGCCCGTCGCGCCCCCGCCGGTCAAGCAGCCCGACGTGACGCCGCCTCCAGCCGTCACGCCACCGCCACAGCCGCCCGCCGGAACGGGAGATCCGTTCGGCGATCTCGGCATGCCCGATGCCGACCAGTTGAGGTTGCCGGGACAATGAGACACGCCGCCCGCATCCTCTTCGCCCTTCTGCTGCTCGCCGCCAGCGCGGTTTCCACGTCGGCCGAATCGGTCTTCGTCGTCGAATACCATCCCGATCCGTGCCGCGAGATCGCCCAGGCCGGCAAGGACAAGACCGCCACCATAGGCAAGGTCACGATCTCCTACGAGCCGATCTACTACGCGGCCTGCGAGCGGGTGCGCACCTATATCGTCGACAGCATCAAGGCGCGCGCCGACCAGCTGCGCGGCGATCTCGAAGCCGACCTCCAGTCCCGTGTCGCGCCGATCTATGACGGCTTCCTGAAATGGCTGAGCCTCGCGGTCTATGACAGCCTGCCGGAGGCCGACAAGGCGCGCATCAAGCCGGAGGACCATTTCCAGGAGTGGCTCCAGCATCCCGACCAGGAGCTGGCGACCTATGTCAACTTCTACATGACGGAGCATATGCCGCTCGTCATGCAGGCGCTGGAGCGCTACCAGAACGACAGTTCGCGCGAAATCGTCGACGGGCTCCGGGCGCTCTGGGACTCCGGAAGGAAGAAGCTGGAAGCCCTCGACGAGGCTTATGACGATCTCGAGGCCGCCTCGCCGGAGACGCCATACTCCGACGTCCTGATCGAGCATGGCCTTTCGGGCGAATGGATCGACCAGTTGCAGGCTTACGAGGGCCAGTTCGACCTTCTCGACAAGAGCTACAACATCGTCGACACGACCCGCACGATCTACGGCGCCTTCAGCGCGGAGACCTATTCCGGCCGGCTGGAAGGCATGTTCACGCTGATGGAGAAATTCGGCGGCTTCCTGTCGGATTCCTCGATTCCCGGCGTCTCGCTGCTCGGCACGCTGGTCGAGGCCTACGGCCAGATGGCCAAGGAGGTACTCGCACGCGCCAACGAATTGGAACAGCTGATCCGCGCCCGCGAGGGCTTCTGCATCGGCGCCGACACGCACACGCTGCTCAACGACCGGTCGAAGGCGCTCGCCGCGCTCGTCGGCGACGGCGTGCAGGCCTGCCCGCTCGACGAAAAGGCTCCGCTGCTCGGCGACATCTACGTCCAGACCGAGCCCGACAATACCGACCAGCTCTATTTCTGGCTCAACGGAGCCCTCGTGAAGGGCCGGGAAGGCGGAGGCGGCGAAAACGGCCTGCGCCGCGTGCGCGAGTTCATCCGCGAGGCGGTCGCGATCGGCTTTGCGGAATATGTCGGCAAGGACGCCGACATGGAAACGATCGTCGCCGTCTACAACATGCCCTACGGTCCCGAGCACTATGTCGCCGATCTGCCCGGGCACACGCCCTCGCCCGGCCTGCCTGGCCTTGTCGCGGAAGCCGACGCCGTGATCGACGCGATCGCGCGGCGTGTCAGCGAGTTGCGCGACTATCTTCGCCTCGACGAGAATTGCGGCGGCGATGCCTTCGCGCGGCTGATCGAGGCGGAAGCCGGCCTGCGGCTGTCGGCCTTCCCGCTCGACGACCCGGCTGCGCAGGCAAGGCTCAAGACGTCCTATTCGCTCGGCTTCATCCAGTCGCGCACCTCGGGGGCAGGGACAGGACGCACGGAGTCCTACCAGCGCTATCGCGATGTCTGGGAAAGGCTGAAATTCCTGTCGCTGGTGCGTATCGAGGGGCAGGTAGTCGACAAGAACAAGACGGACGCGGCTTGCGAGAAATGCGCCTCCGCCGCCATCGCACTCAATGTCTCGGAAGGCTCCGAGATGCCGGGCTGCCAAGTCTCCGCGGCCGACGACAAAGGCCGGTTCACGGCGCGGATCGTGACGCGCTCGGCCAGCGTATCGCTGCAACCGGAGGCGAAGGCAGGCGCCGTCGTCTCGGAACCGGCGGGCATCGACGCGCGCCATCTCGGACTGGAAGGCGCGGCGCTGCCGTTCCTGCGCTCCTTTGCCGTCAACCTGTTCATGCCGTTCGAGGCCGAAGGCGACATCGACGAAATGCTCGCCGCGCTGCGCGGCCTGCAGGGCCGGGCCGAACAGGCCGCCACGGATGGACGGTCGGCATGCAGTGAAGGCCGCGCCGCCGTCGCCTCGATCAAGGCGAAGGCCACCGATTTCGAAACACGGCTCGCCTCGCTGAAGCAGGACTACGAGACGCTGAAGCCGCAGATTGCGGCTCTCGACCAGGGCGTGGCGAATTCGGCGCAACTCGTCGCCGACGCGGAAGCCGCCGCGCAGACGGTCGTCAGCGCCAAACAGGAGGCGGAAGCATCCGCGCTTGCCGCCTGCGACAAGGCCTCCGAACTGCGCGCCGAAAGCGACGAGGCGAAGCAGCGACGGCTGTTGACCGAGGCACGCAGCGCCGCCACCGACGCCGGTCTGAAGGCGCGCGACGCGACAAGGGCGCATGGCGACGCGGTAAAGGCGGCGCAGGCGCTGGAAGACATCGTCCGGACAAGCCTGCCCGTCGCCGAGGCGGCGACCGGCCTGCCGGGGCGGCTCAGCGAGATCAGGACGCTGGCCGGCGAGATCGAGACGCTGCGCGGCCAGGTGCCCGACCGCATCGGCGCATTGCGCGAAAGCAAGGCGGCCGTCGACGAAATCGTCCCGCGGGCCGAGACGGCCCATGCGGCGGCCATCGGCCTGGCGCATCTGGCCGACGATCCGGGCGCGGCGAAGGCGGAGGCCGACCGGCTGCTGGCGGCGATAAAAGCGATAGCCGCCGAGTTGGCGGCCTGCCTGGGCGAACTGGAAAAGGCGTCCGACGACCTTGTCAAACAGGACGCGACGGCCGCCCTGCGGGACATCGCGGCGGGCATCGACGCGCTTGCGCGGCAATCCGGCGGCCAGTCGCCGAAGGACCTGCTGGAAACGCGGGCAAGCACGGCGCGCGCCAGCGCCGACGTGGCCGAGATCTTCGCCGAGGCGGCGGAGTCGGCCGCGGCCGATGCAAAACGCTGCCTCGAACTCGGCGAAAGTGCGCTGACGCAGGACCGGGGCGACGATCTTGCCGCCGCCGCCGACGCCGCGATCGCCCAGTGCCGTTTCACCGACGCGCGCGATCTTCTCAGCCGGATGACCAGCCATCCGCGCTACAGCGAGCTTGCCAGCACCTATCAGTCGGCGGTCGACCGCGAGACGCAAACCAAGGCGCAATACGAGCACGCGCAGGCGCTTTATGGGTCGGGCGACGCGGAAAACGCGCTCGCCGTGCTGGAGTCCGCGCGCGCCAACACCGGGTGCGACAGTTTCCGCGCGACCATCGACGCGGCGATCGCGCGCATTCGCGGCGCGGCCGGGGACAATCTCGTCAACGAAGCCCGGGCGGCGATCGCGGCCTGCCAGTTCGAGACAGCAAGGGACAAGGTCGCCCAGCTCGGCCAAGCCGGCAATCCGGCCTATGGCGAGGTCAAGGCCGACTACGACGCGGCGCTGGAGCGCGAAAACCGCACCAATGCGCTGTGGGACCAGGCGCGCGCCGCGCATGGGCAAGGCGACACGCAGGGCGCGCTGGCGCTGTTGCAGAGTGCGCGCGGCAACACGCAGTGCAGCGACTTCGCCGGACGGATCGATGCGGCCATTGCCGCGCTGAGCGGCGTGCAACAGCCGCCTCCGCCGCCGGGTGGTGAACCGCAACCCTCGGCCGGTCTCACCCAGCCCTGGGCGGGCGAGGTGCGGCTGACGCAAATCCACGTCAACGGCAACGCGATGAACGCCCACGCCTTCGTGGCGATGATCCAGCAGGCGGCGCAGAACGCCAAGGCAAGGGCGGCGGCGCAAGGCCGCGATGAGTCCATGCTGGAAGGTGTCGTGAAGTCGATCAGCGAGGCGGTGCTCAGCATTGTTTCTGCGGTGCTGAACGTACTTGAGCAGGGCCTGCCGGTCAGCTTCGCTCTGACGCCGGAAGGTGCCGGTTACCGGTTGACGCTGATCGGCAACGCGGCGGCCGGCACGCAGGCGAATGTCCAGAAGATCCCGCTATTCATGCCGGTCAGCGACCGTCTGTTACGGCTCGACTTCACCGCGCCGGAGGGCAATGCGCGCGCCGCCGCCACGGTCGAGATGAACGAAGCGGGAGACGCGCTGGCGCTGACAGTCCAGGTCGATGGCATCAACAAGCCGGATGACGACCTCTACCAGGACATCCAGACGGTGCGGCTGGTGCTGTCGGGCAATCTCGCGCCGGGTTCGATCCCGGCCGACCAACTTGAAGCCGAGATCAGGAAGCGCTTTGCCGCCGTCACCGGAGGGCGTTAGGCCGGAACGAGTTCGCCCGTCGCCGCCGCGTTGAGGACGGCCTGCGAGAAATCCGCCGGGGCCGCCGTCAGCAGGCCGACATTGGCGCTCTTGAAGAAATCCTCGGTCGCCTGCGCCACGTCGACCATGGCGATACCGCGCAGCGCGGCCTCGAGGTTGTAGATCGTCTTCGGCGGGGTGACGAAGAAGTCGCCGGTGATCAGTACTTCGCGGATGCGGTCCTGGTTCGCGCCTTCCAGGCGCAGATAGGCGGTGATCGTACCGCCCTGCCCGGTGTGGCTGCCGGTCAGAACGCCCGGCTGCGTCCTCTGGTCGTCGATCTCGTAGACGAAAGCGTCCTGTCCGATCTCGGCTTCGTGGAGCGCCCTCGCCGTCTGCTCCTCGTTATCGGTGATTCCGCCCCAATCCGGCGAAATACCGAGCCTTTCGGCGAAGCCTTCCAACATCGCCTGTTGAACCTCGCCGACCGGAGGCGGATTGCCGCCGAACAGTTCCTTGAGTGTGACGACGCGCTGCGCGCCGCTCGACTGGCCGTGCTTGGCGAGCTTCGCGGCGGGAATGTTGAGCAGCGAAGCCATCTTGGCGCCGTCCATCTCCACCAGTGTCGTGCCCTGGTAGAAAATCGTGTCGCCATCGAAGAATCCGCCGGTGCCGCCGATCTTGCGGCCGTCGACCTCGAGGTCGTTGCGCGGGCGATAGCGCACGTCGACGCCAAGCTTCGACAAGCCGGCAGCCGCCGCCTCGCAGATCTCGCGGGCGAGATCGCCGAGGCTGGTAATGCCGAGCGTGTTCTTGTGGAAGACCAGTTCCCATCCGAACTGACCCTCGTCGAGATAGAGCGCGCCGCCGCCGGTGATGCGCCGGCCGATGCCGACGCCCGCTTCGCGGCATGCGTCGAGGTTCAGTTCGTGCGAGATCGCCTGATGCCGGCCGACGAGAACCGATGGCGGGAACTGCAAGAAACGCACCGTATCGGGAATCTGGCCCGCCTTGTGGGTTTCGATCAGCGCCTGGTCGAACGCGATCTGCTCGCGGCAATGGCGCACGCCCGTGTCGATCACGCGGAACTGTTTCGACATGTCATCCTCCCGATTGATTGCGCGCTCAGTCGTCGAGCGACTCGAACTCCTCGCCCGGCACGTAGCTTTCGCCCGGCCGGTCCATCTTCAGCTGGCTGCGCACCTTGCGGATATCGACGTCCTCGAGTTGGAACGGATAGCTTGCGATATTCGAGGGCGGGCTGTCGCCATAGGGCCGGTCGCAGGCCGAGATATCCTCGGCGAACTTGCCCGGGCAGCCCGAGGTACGAAACGCGATGCCGGCGTCGACGATTCCGTCGAGATCCGGTTTCGCCATACCGAAATCGACGATGCGGCCTTCGTCGTCGAACTTCATGTGCTCGACGCGCACGTCGCAATAGTCGACCAGATAGCGGGCGAGTTGGACCCGGCGCCACTGGTCGCGCGGCGTCGCCGGCAGGTGGTCCATCAGCGAGCCCTTCTCCGGGAAGAAGCAGAACATGTGGCTGTGGCCGCCGAGGTCGACCAGCTTCTGGACCAGTTGCATGACGTCGTGCTCGGTCTCGCCCATGCCGACGATGATATGGGCGCCGAACTTCTTCGGCCCGAAAATGTCGCGGGCATCCATCAGGACTTCCCAGTATTTCGCCCAGGAGTGTGGCGACTGCACGCCCTTGCCGCGCGTGCGGTCGAAAATCTCCGGTGTCGCGGCGTCGAGCGCGACGGTGAAGATGTCGGAACCCATGTCCTTGAGACGCTGAACGTCCGTGCGCTCCATCGTCGTCGGGTTGGAGAGGATCGAGATGGGAATGGCGTCCGGGTCGATGCGGTCGGTCCATTTCTTCAGGACCGTCACCGTGTCGTCGTCGGAACCCGGATGCGTGATCATCGAGATGCACATGCGATGAAACGGCGAGCCCTCGACGTCGCGCGCGACGATGTCGACCACCTCGTCCATCGACACGGCCGGCCAGTCGACGCGGATGAAGTTGCGGTCGGCATAGTTGCGCTCGGCCTCGCGGTGGCGGGCCAGGCCGCAATAAGCGCAATTGGCGCGGCAGCCTTCCGGATAGGTCAGCAGCAGGTTCAAACAGCGCGTGCAGGCGCAGCGGTGCATCTTGCCCTCGACGAGGCCAAGCGAGATCGCGGCCGCCGTCGACATCTGAACGTATTCCGGCGAGCGCATGTTCGGCGTCATCACCCGGTAGTCCGGCTTGTATAGCCCTTCCGGCGCCAGGTTGGCGTCCCGGACAGGCTTGCCGTTCCGCATGCCGGCGGGCACCGCACCGGGCGCGCGCGGCTCCATCAGCGCGAAAGCGTTGAAGTCCGAACCACCGGCGCCCCTGGCGCCCGGCATCGCGTTTTCCGGCTTGAGACAGGTCATGGCGCTTCAATGGCCTCCAGGGTTCGACGGGTCCGCGGCGCGGGCGCCACGTCCTTCATCCAGTATTGCGGGAAGGCGATCCATGCGTTGCGCATGTCGCCATTGTCCGGCAGGCGGCCCTGCCGGTAGGTGTCGAGGATCTCGCGGCGGCGGCGCAGGGCGAGCGCCAGCGAAGGTCCGAAAATGTCGTCCAGTTCCTCGGCGTAGCCGGCGGATGCGTCCGCGTCGCCGCGTACGAGACTCGCGGCGGCAGCGCCCGCCATCCTGCCGGACATGACGGCGGAGGGGATGCCCGCGCCGGTGACCGGGTTGGTCAGGCCCGCGGCATCGCCGGCCAGCAGCACCGCCGTTTCGCCGAGCGCGCCGACCGGACCAACCAGGCCGCCGACCGGAATCAGCCCGCCGGTATGGCGGATGCACTCTTTTCCCACGCGGCCCTCGGCGACCAGCCGGGCGTGCAGCGCATCGAGCAGCGGCTTCAGCCGCGCCTTGTGCTCGGGGATCACCCCGAGGCCGAGATTGCAGACAGCGCCGCGCGGGAATAGCCAGGCATAGCCGCCCACGATTTCAGGGTTGAGGAAGATGTCGGTCGCGGCATGGGGATCGAGAAGATCGATCGTGATCTGCCGCGTCTCTACCAGTTCGACATTCACCGCCCCGATCGCCTCGCCGACGCGCGAGCGTGGCCCGTCCGCGCCGACGACGACCTTCGCCTTGACCGTCTCGCCGTCACCGATGGTGGCCATGCCATTCGCATCGAGACCGCGCAGCGGCATGGACCAGCGGCACTCCGCGCCGGCCAGGATCGCCCTGGCGATCAGGTGCCGGTCAAAGCGGGCGCGGTCGACCATCCAGCCACGGAAATCCGGCGTCACGACCGCATCCTCACCGGAGACGAAGGTATTCATCTCGCTGATCGCCTGGACCCGGGCGTCGCCCAAGTCGGGCATTTCCATGCCGATCATCATCGGCACGAATTCGGCGCATTGCACCGGCAGGCCGGGCTCGGCATTGCGCTCGATGGCGAGGACGCTCAGGCCCCTGCCCGCCGCCTCGGCGGCAGCGGACGCGCCGGCGGGGCCCAGCCCGACGACCAGGACATCGACTTCGCCATGCGTTCCGCCAGCCATCTCCGCCTCAGGCCGCGCAGGAGGATGCGGCGCGCAGCTTGCCGATATCGGCGCCGATCTTGATCGAGCAGCAGGCGTGTTCCTGGGTGAACTCCCGGCCGATCGCCCGCGAGACCGCCACCGCGCCCTCCGCCGGAAAGGCGATGCCGTCGAGGCCGGCCATGATCGCATAGGCATCGGTGACGCGCTTGTGCATGCCGGCGGGCCGCGCGCAGCCGAGCAGCACCTGCCGGTCATCGCCGAGCCGCTGGCGCGCTTCCAGGAAGATGCGGCCGACATCGCTCGTCGCCGGCGTCCTGAAGGTGCCCGGCCTGGCGTAGAACGGCATGATGACGACGAGCACCAGCGCATTGACCGGATAGCGCGCGACCATGTCGAGCGCGGTCTCCTCGCCAAGGATCTCGCCGTAATGCAGGCCGATGACGATGTGCGGCGAGATTTCCATGGAGGTCGAGGAGAGCGCGGCGAGCGTCTTCTCGAAATCCTCGACCGGCCTGTCGAGGTGATAGACCTGCCTGATCGTCTCCTGCGCGCCGATGACGTCCATCATGGCGGTGTCGACGCCGGCGGATTCCATGCGCCTGGCGCCGACCTCGTCGGTCAGCGCGGTATGGATCGCGATCTTCAGATGCGGGAAGTCGCGCTTCAGTCCCTCGATGACCGGATAGAAGCGCTCGTAGCGGATCTCGTTCCTGCGGTTGGAACCGCCGGACAGGAGGAAGCCCTGCAGGTTCTGCAACTGGACCAACGCGCGCACCTTGCGGTCGAGCATCTCCGGCTTCGTCGCCGGGATCATCGGCTCGAGGATCTTGGCCTGGCAGTGGTCGCAGTCGAGCGCGCAGGCTGCGGCGGTGATCGAGAAGGCGGGAAACGAGTTCTTGCCGCAGCCCTTGATCTCGGCGTTGTCGTATTCCTTGAAGGTGGGCGTCGAGAAGCGGATCGGCCCCGGCCTGCGCTCAGCGAAGGCGCGCTCCATGTCGGCGACGAGGCCGGCATCGAATTCGGCATCCTCCAGGTCCTCGATCGCCCGGATACGGTCAAGCCAACCGCTCATCGCAACGCCTCCCACGTCATATTCCGAAAAAGTAATATAACGTCCCTACCCCAAGGGCCGCAACATGCATTGTGTCGTCGGAACACAATCTTTCTGACAGGCGACTAGGGCGCAAGTACGGCCCTGGCGATTTCGCCGAATTCCGGCCGCACGGGGCCGTCGTTGCGCGGATCGACCAGCGTCGTCGTCCACCAGGGTTGCATATCGTCCTCATCGTCGACCAGATCGGATTCGAGGCTTTCCAGGTATGCGACCGATTCCGGCGGCAGGAACTCCGGCATCTGCCTGCCCGCGATACGGCCCCACAGGCCGGTCCAGCAGCGCGCGACCGTCCATGGATTGTAGCCGCCGCCGCCGAGGACGACCGAGGCGGGCGCGATTTGCGTCAGCGCCATCACCGCGTCCCAGAGGCAGGAATTCGACAGTTCCAGCGACGACAGCGGATCGCCGAGCAGCGGATCGGCGCCGCAGGTGACGACGAGCGCCTGCGGCTCGAAACGCCGGGCAAGCGGCAGCACCGCCTCGCGCATCAGGAAATCCATTTCGGCGTCGTTCATCTTCTTCGGCACCGGCAGGTTGCGCGCGTTGCCGCCCGCGCGATCGTCGAGCGTGCCAGTGAACGGCCAGCGATTGCCCTCATGCACCGAGATCAGGAACACCCGCTCGTCGCCGGCAAACGCCGCCTCGACGCCGTCGCCGTGATGGGCGTCGAGATCGACATAGAGCACCCGTTCCATGCCCAGTTCGAGGAAGGTCAGGACCGAGAAGACCGGATCGTTGAAGAAGCAGAAGCCCGAGGCATGGTCCCTGAAACCGTGATGGGTGCCGCCGGACGGATGGTAGACGATGCGCCCCTCGGCCGCGCGCCGCGCGGCATGGATCGAGCCGCCGACCGACGTCGCCGCGCGATTGTAGAGACCCTTGAATATCGGATTCTCCATCGTGCCGAGGGCATATGTCTCGCGTTCGGCCTGTGTCGCGCCGCCGCGTTCCTCGGCGGCCTGCAGCGCGGCCACATAGTCGGGCGTGTGGAATTT
>JBAQHA010000287.1:0-2467 GCA_049288075.1 Oricola sp. | reverse complement strand
GGGAAGTACGTCGCGATCGACGATCTCCATGAAGGCGAGGACGATGCGGACCGGCGTGCGGGTCATGAGATCGTCGTCGAACTGGAAGTCGTAGCGGCCCTCGCCGCCGGTGTCGCTGTCGACGACGACAGCCGTGTAGGTCGCCATGGCCTTGTCCCCGGTTGGTGCATCCGGAGTATGGCGCGGCAATGACAGACACATGACAAGGCCCGCGGCGCTTTCGTGCCGCGGGCCTCGAAAAACCGATTGCCGGACGGGCCGGATCAGGAAACGGCCGACTCGTAGGCGTTCGGCGTGGTGTCCTTGAGATAGGCCAGCGACTGCTTGGCCTGGGCGACCAGCTTGCCGAAGGCTTCCGGCTGATGGATCGCCATGTCCGACATGACCTTGCGGTCGAGCTCGATGCCCGCCTTGGTCAGGCCGTCGATGAAACGTCCATAGGTCAGGCCATGCTCGCGCACTGCTGCGTTGATGCGCTGGATCCACAGCGAGCGGAAATTCCGCTTGCGGACCTTGCGGTCGCGATAGGCGTACTGCATCGACTTGTCGACGGCAGCCTTCGCGGTGCGGATCGTATTCTTGCGGCGGCCGTAAAAGCCTTCCGCCTTCTTCAGAATTTTCTTGTGCTTGGCGTGAGATGTCACACCGCGTTTTACACGTGCCATGAGTGTTCTCCTGGGTTCGGGTCGTGACGGCTCAGAGGCCGTAAGGCATCATTTTCTTGACGATCCTGGCATCCGCATCGGACAGCACCATCGTGCCGCGCGCATCGCGGATGAACTTGTTCGACCGCTTGATCATGCCATGACGCTTGCCTGCGGCAGCGACCTTGACCTTGCCAGTGGCAGTGAGTTTGAAGCGCTTCTTCACAGAAGACTTCGTCTTCATCTTGGGCATTTTGCTCTCCGTTTCTGGTTGCGCCACCGCGGCTTCATGAGGACCGGTCAAAAACCTGCCGCCCGCCTGCCGGACTTGCCGTCGCGGGACTTGCCCTCAAACGATGTGCGCATTTTTTGCATTCTGAACGGACACGGCATGCCCTGCCGGACCGTTCGGGACGCGGCTCTATAGACTTAAAGCCCTGCAAATGCAAGCATCGGGGCGCATTGTGAAAGGGCAACGCACAATGACCGGCAAGGACCGTTTCCTACCCAGCGTCTACTCCGTCAAATCGACCGAAGAGGCCCGCGAATTCTACGACCGCTGGTCCGAGGTCTACGACGAAGAACTGACCGAAAACAGCTACCGCCAGCCGGCGCGCTGCGCCGAGGCGTTGCGCATCCTGTGCGACCCGCACAACTGCAGCGTACTCGATGTCGGCTGCGGGTCGGGCCTTTCGGGCATGGCGCTCCGCGAGGCCGGCTTCGACATCGTCGACGGCTGCGACTTCTCGACCGGCATGCTCGCCAAGGCGGAGAAGGCCGGCCATTACCGGCGGCTGTTTTCGACCGATCTCAACGAACCGCCGATGGATGTCGCCGACGCGACCTACAACGCGGCGGCCTGCGTCGGCGTGTTCTCCTTTGGCCATGTCTCGCCGGACGCGCTCGACGACATATTGCGGGTGCTGCATCCCGGCGGCGCGCTGGTGATCGGCCTCAATGACCATTTCTACCGGGAAGGCTCGCTGTCCGAAAAGCTGCGGGCGCTCGAAGACGACGGCCGAATCCGCGTCTTTGGCACGGAACACGGCGAGCATATTCCCGGCACCGGCGTGACCGGCTGGGTGATTTCGGCCCGCAAGTCCCATTGAGGATTTCAGGCGGGGCTGGCGCGCCGCGCCACCTGCGGCAGAGCGATCGTTACGAGAAGACCGCCAATCGGCGCGCGCCCGAGTTCCAGCCTGCCGCCATAGGCCTCGGCGATTTCGCGGGCGATGGCGAGGCCGAGACCGGTTTCTCCCTCGGGGACGGCGGCGTGGACACCCCGCTCCAGGATGCGATCGCCGTCCTCGTCCGCGATGCCAGGGCCGTCATCGGCGATTTCGATCACGATGTCGCCCCGGCGCCGGCCTGCGGTCAGCACGATGCGCGAGGCCGCCCATTTGCGCGCATTGTCGAGAATGTTGCCGAGCGCCTCGGCCAGATCGGCGGTATCGACCGGAACAGTCAGGCCATCGGGGATTTCGACCTGCCAGTCGAGCTTGCGGTTGGAGGGGATCGCCGAAATCACGGTGACGAGCTTGGCGGCGATCGTTCCGATCTCGCCGCCCGAGCCCTGTTCCACGCCCATCCTCGCGCGCTGAAGCTGGCGGTCGGCGCGGCGGCGGATCATCGCGACATGCTCGATGATCGGCTCGCCCGTTTCGGCGGGCAGGGTCTCGGCGACCTGCAGGATAGCGGTCAGCGGAGTCTTGAGGCCGTGAGCGAGGTCGGCGGCGCGCGTGCGGGCGCGCTCGAGCGCATCGGCTCTCTCGCCGAGCAGGTCGTTGATCTCGGCGACAAGCGGCAGCAGCTCGGTCGGCACG
>JBAQHA010000286.1:0-7992 GCA_049288075.1 Oricola sp. | reverse complement strand
GTCTGCTCTTAAGGTTAACGCGCCGCGATAGGCGGCCATGACATTGGCCGCCATGGTCCGCGCGGAAAACCGCGCCTTCAGCGTTTCGCTGTCCGGCATCCAGCCTTCGACGGTTTTCGGATCGCTCAGCGCCAGTTCCATGCGTGCAGCGATTTCGCCCGCGTCGGGCGCGGTCAGGGAGGGATTGTCAGCGCCTAGGATTTCCGGGATTCCGCCGACCGAAGTCGCGATCAACGGAATGCCGGCGCCAAGCGCTTCCAGCACGACGTAGGGCAGGGCCTCCGCTCGCGATGGCATCACGAACACGCGCGCCAGCGCGAAGGCGCGGCGGGCGGGCATCGGCGGGTGCAGCGCGATCGCGTCGCCAAGGCCGAGTTGCCGCACCATCATGCCGATGGCCGCAGCGTCGGGACCGTTGCCGACCATGATCGCCGACGCGCCCGGATGCCCGCCGGCGCGCAAACGGGCCATCGCCTGCAGGAAAAGGTCCGGACCCTTCAGCATCCGCATTTCGCCCAGAAACAGGAAATCCGCTGATTGCGCCGTTCGTTCGACGGGTACGAACTCGTCGTCGGTCAGGCCGTTGTAGTTGACAGACCAGGAACAGGAGGGGTCGCCGATCTTTTCCACGTAGGTCCGCCGCTCGAAGTCGGCGACGAACAGGATATGATCGGTGAGCCTTTCGAGCATGCGCTCGATCCGGAAATAGACCAGTCCGACCCGCGATCGCGGATCGTAGTGCAAACTGCCGCCATGCGGCGAATAGAGACGGGCTACGCGAGACCTGTCTGCCCGTACCAGAGAACCGAGCGCGCGGGCATAAACGCCGCCTTTCGCGCCATGCCCATGCAGGACATCCGGTTGCAACTCCTTGATAATCCTCAAAATCCGGCCGGCGCCGAAAACGTCGCCGAGCCCGACTTCGCGCCGCATTTGCGCCCGGTGCAGCCCGAGCGACAGGCCGCCGGCAAGCCGGTCGACCATTCCTTCGTTATAGCCCGGCGTTCCCTCGGCGTCGCAGATGATGCCTACGCGATGGCCTTCCGCTTCTTGCGTTTCCGCGAGGTCCCGCACATGCCGGAACAATCCGCCCATGGGCGCGCGCAGAACGTGAACGATGCGCAAGGGGCCGGAATCCGCCATTGCGTGGGCCGTTCCCGTCCTCAAAAGAGCCGTTCGCGAACGAAGATGGTGTCGCCGGGTAGCAGCGGATCGCTGATCAGAACCCGGCCGGTCATGACCTTGCCATTGATCTGGCGCGTGATGTCGACATTGGCCTGGTTGGCGCGCGCCGAGAATCCGCCGGCCGAGGCGATTGCGTTCTGGACCGTCATGCCGGGCGCGTAGCTATACTGGCCGGACGCGCCGACTTCGCCCATGATGAAAACCGAGCGATACTGGTCGACTTCGACCGATACGTCGGGGTTGCGCAGATATCCGCTGCGCAGCCGCTCGGCGATCTGAGCTTCGAGTTGCTGCACGGTGTGTCCGCGCGCGGCGACCGCGCCGACGAGCGGGAAGGCGATATGACCGGACTGGTCCACGGAATAGGTGTTGGTCAGGTCCGCCTGGCCGAACACCGTGACGCGTACCTTGTCGCCGGCCCCGAGCATGTAAGGCTGGTTGATTGCTTCATGGAACGCGGCAGGCGCGGGCCGATAGCCGGTGCATCCTGCAAGCAGAGCCGCCGCCAATACGATCGCAAGCAAGGCGGGCCCATTGCGTTTGTGCCGGATCATCGAAAACCCCAAAATCAGTCGGATGGCCCTGCGGCCTCGCTCGATTATCGATCCGTTAGGGTTAATGGCCGGTAAAGGCGGTGCCCGAAAACATCCCGCCAGCCTAATAAAACGTTACGGCTCTATTTACCGCCCGGAAACCATGTTCCTTTAGGGATTGGCTATCCGAAGAAGTTTGCCGGGGCCCATTATGTCGCGAGTCGAGTATAGATCGCAGGATGCCGATATCGATATCGGCAAGCTGTTCGCCGCGATTTGGCGCGACCGTACGCGCATTCTGGGCGGCTCCCTCCTGCTCACCGGCCTTGTCTTCGTGGTGCTCAGTTTCCTGACGCCGCAATACTCTTCCGATGCGCGACTCCTCATCGAGGCGAGCGAGTCGGTGTTCACGCGTCCGCAGAACAACCAGGTTCAAGCGCAGGACACCGCGCTGCCGGACAAGGAGGTTGTGGTCAGCCAGGTCGAGATCCTGACATCCAGCGACCTGCTGACGCAGGTCGCCAAGGACCTGAAGCTCGACGAGAGCGACGAATTCAACGAAACCGTTTCCATGTCGAGCATGAAGGCGGGCCTGATTGCCCTCGGGCTGATCGAGGACCCCGCGCTCGTCTCGCAGGAGAAGCGCATTCTCGATGAAATCCGCAAGCGCCTCAAGGTCTACGCGGTCGACAATTCCCGCGTCATCGCCATCGATTTCAAGTCGCGCGACAAGGAACTCGCCGCGCGGTTCCCCAACGCGCTCGTCGAGGCCTATCTGGCGCTCGAAAGCAAGTCGCAGCTCGACAGCACCGGCAAGGCGGCGAGTTATCTCGCCGACGAGATCGCGGGCCTCCAGGACAGCGTGCGCAAGGCGGAAGCCGCTGTCGCCGATTTCCGGTCCTCGTCCGACCTTTTCATCGGCCAGAACAATTCGGTGCTTGCCACCCAGCAACTCGCCGAGCTGACCTCCGAACTCTCGCGCGTGCGCGCCGCCCGGTCCAGCGCGGAGGCGCGCGCCGCCAGCGTCAAGGCGGCTCTCGACCGCGGGGCGTCCATCGATGCGTTGCCCGACGTCATGCAGTCGCAGCTGATCGGCCGCCTGCGCGAGCGCGAAATCCAGTTGAATGCCGAGATCGCCGATCTGTCGACGACGCTTCTGCCGAACCATCCGCGCATCAAGGGCTTGCGCTCGCAGTTGCAGGACCTGTCGCGCCAGATCGAGGTAGAGGCGCGCAAGGTGCTTACCGGCATCCGCGCGGAGGCTGACATCGCGCGCCAGCGCGAAGAGGAACTGACCGCCGATCTCAATCAGCTGAAGGTGGCGTCCGCCGGCGCCAGCGAGCGAGAGGTGCAGTTGCGCGCGCTCGAACGCGAGGCGGCCTCCCAGCGCGCGTTGCTGGAAAGCTATCTCGCGCGCTACCGCGAAGCCTCGTCGCGAGACCAGGGCAACTATGCGCCGGCCAAGGCGCGCCTGATCTCTCGCGCCCTCGTTGCTTCCGAGCCTTCTTTCCCGAAGATGATCCCGCTTCTCGCGGCCGCCTTCTTCGTCTCGCTTCTGGTGATGATGATCGCGACGCTGATGCGCGAACTTTTCTCCGGCCGCGCCTTCGTGCCGGTCGACTATCCGGTTCCCGCGGAAGCCCGCGCACCGGTCGCCGTCGCCGACTTCGTCGAGCCGGAACTCCCGCCCGCGATGGACGAGGAGCAGGAGGCCGAGGCCGCGGAGATGCCCGCGGTTTACGAATCCGAACCGGATATCGAGCCGGAGCCGGAAGCAGCCGAGGCCGAGGCGGAATTGGTCGTACCCGAAGCCGGGCCGGAGACCGTAACTCCGCCCGCGAACGACAATTACGGTATCGGGTCGCTCGCCGCCAGGCTGATCGAGAACGGTTCCGACCGCGTTGTCGTCGTGTCGCCGGAAGGCGATGTCGGAGCCGTCGCGTCGGTCGGCCTTGCCCGCGCGCTAGCGGGCGAGGGGCTGCGTGTCGTCCTCATCGACCTGACCGGCACCGGCGCGGCCTCGCGGCGCATGCTTGAAGACCCGGACTGCCCGGGCATCACCGATCTGCTTGCCGCGTCGTCGTCCTATTCCGATGTGATCTATTCCGACTGCGCGACCGCCGCGCACATCATTCCGACGGGCATAGCCGATCCGGTGCGCGCGATGCGCGCGGTCGACCGCCTGCCGATCATCCTCGGCGCGCTGGTTTCCGCCTACGATGTCGTGATCGTCGAATGCGGACCGACGGACGCCGACGGCCTGAAGCGGCTGGTCGGAGCGGAAAGCCAGATCGTGCTGTCGGTTGTCGATCCCGCGGCGCCGGAAATCGTCGAGACGGCCGGCAATCTGGTCGACGGCGGCTTCGACGATCTCATGCTGGTCACCGCCGATACCGGCGGCGACGATCCGCTGGAGCCGCAGCCGAGCCGCGCCTACGCGCGCTGAGCGATATCAGCGCAGCAGCGGCACGCGCTTGCGCAACTGCTTGACGGCTTTCCAGACGACGGGATTGCTCTTGATCGAACGCACGACCCCGTTGCGCGCCGCCTTCGTCGCCCCGATCAGCCGGCCGACCGTGTCGAGCGGGATGACGGTGTCGCGCTGCGACGTTTCGATTTCGCACCAGCCGCGCTTGTAGGGCTCGTCACCGATCCCGAAATCGAAAATGTCGAGGCCGCCCTCGGCCGCTTCGCGGATCGCCAGGAAGAACAGCATGTCGCCCGGGCTCAGTTCCGAGCGGGCGGAGTCGTAGCTGCCGAATTCGACCGTCACGCGCCCGTCATGGGTTGAGCAGCCGATGATGGCGATCGGTTCGCCGCCCACCTCGATGGCCTTCAATGCGCGCGTGTGCGGCTCCCGCGCCACGCCTTCGGAGAACAGATCGCGATAGAAGCGGCGGACATGTTCGTCGGCGAAGACGTCGTGAATGCCGGCAGCCTCGAAATGCTTCGACTTCCAGTCGAAGAAGCGGTCGAGCGTCTCCGGCACCGCATCCGCCTCGACGGCCGCGACATAGCGGTATCCGCCGACTTCCTCGACCTGGCGTTCCTGGCCGCGGAACCGCTTGCGCCGCCGCTTGCCCGAATGTCGCTCCAGGACTTCTTCGAAGCCGCCCTCCAGCGACAGCGACAGCGCCGGGTTGGGGCTTACGCCGGAATCCACGAACACGAACGGATTGGCGACGCCGCCATAGGACGCAAGCTGCCGTTCGAGCAGGATCGCGTGGGCGCCGGGCCTTGCCGCCCGCAATGCCGAGACGACGGCCGTCTCGCCGGCACGCACGAGCGCGGCGATGTCTTCCGGGCGTCCGACCGGGAAGTTCGCATTGGCGTGGCGCTCGCCGGCATAGGTGAGCGCCCGCCCGTTGGCGCGTTCCAGCGGCAGCAGCACCGGCCCGCCGCCTTCGGGCAGCAGCGTGACGAAAACCGGGTCGTACGGCGAGTGGCGCAGCCATGCCCGCAGGAAATCGGGATGCTGGTAGCCCGAACACAATATGTCGGCCGGCAAGGCGTCGATGGCGGCAAGCGCGGCGTTCCGGCTCGCATGTAAAGCGATGCGGATTCGCGGCTCGTTCGAAGTCGACGCAGCGGAAATGGGAAATGTCTGTGTCTGGATGTCAACCATGTCTCAATCCTTTGCTGGCAAGTGTGACATGGCCGGGTTTCGAATTTCCTTCGATCCCGTCTGTTCGCCGTGAAGAACGCTTCGGGAATTTTGATGTCGGTTATCAAAACCTTTATGCGCAAGGCATTCATGAATGGCGCCCGCTACAGCGGGCTGTCGGCGCTGCTCAGTCCCGTGTTGAGCGGCGTCGGGGGTATTCTGATGCTGCATCACGTCGGCCCGGAGCGGGGCGGCAGCGGACTGAACGGCCTGCTCCACATCGAACCGGAGTTTCTCGACCGTCTGCTCGACGAGCTGAAAGACAGCGGCGCGCGCTTCGTCTCGATGGACGAGGCGGCCGACCGGTTGAAACGCGGCCATTTCGACGAGCGGTTCCTGACCGTCACGCTCGACGACGGCTACCGCGACAATCTCGTCCACGCCGCGCCGGTCTTCCGCGCGCACGGCGTTCCCTTCGCGATCTATGTCAGCCCGGGCCTCACCGAGGGCAGCGCGGACCTGTGGTGGGAATTGCTGGAGAAGGTGGTCGAGAAGTCCGACGAGGTGTCGTTCGAAACCACGGAGGGCACGGTCGCCTATTCCTGCCGCACCGGGCGCGAGAAGCACCTTGCGTTCGACCAGCTGATGGATTTCGCGCTGACCGGGATGGACGAGGACGAACAGCGCTCCTTCGTCCGCATGCTGTGCGACAGCTACGGCGTCGACCGCGCCGCCCATGCCCGCGGCTCGCTGCTCGATCGCGACGAATTGCGCAAGCTCGCCGCCGATCCCCTGGCGACTCTCGGCGCCCATACGATCAACCATTTCCAGCTGCGCCGCCTGACGGCTGAACGCGCCTTCGAGGAGATGGCGCGTTCGCGCGACGTGCTGGGCGACTGGCTCGGCGGGAAGCCGCGCCACTTCGCCTATCCCTATGGCGGCCCGGAAGCGGTCGGCCCGCGCGAGGTCGAGATCGCCCGCGAAATCGGTTTCGAGACGGCGGTGACGACCCGCCACGGCATGCTGATGCCGGCCCACGCGCAGCACCTGCACGCCCTGCCGCGCATCTCGGTCAATGGCTGCTACCAGCGCGTCGAGTATGTCGAGACGATGCTGACCGGGATCACGATGCCGGCGGCCAATCATGGCCGCACCTTCATCACCGTGTAGCGTCCTCGCCCCTGGTCTTCGGCCGGCGCTCCATCCAGCTGATGACGCCCATCGCCGGCAGGACCCACAGGAGCCCGGAAAGGGCAAAGAAGGCGAGGTGGATGTACCAGGGGCTTTCGGCCAGCCGGTAGGTGGCGACCGTGGTCGCGACCAGCGCGTAGAGGATCACCAGCGTCAGCAGGATCAGCATGCCGATGAATCGTTTCAGCCGTGGGGGCATGGGGCGTCTTTCCGTTTGCATGGGCTTTTAGCATCCCCGCCGGCAAAGCCAATCCCGCTTCTGCGGCATCTGGCCGCTTCACACGAGGCGCCGTGGGCGGTATGTCACCGGCAAACAGGCTTTCCCGATGACGATGACCCACGCCCCCTTGGCCATCCGCGGCCGCACCAAGTCGCCGACCACGCAGGCCGTCGAACTGCGCCACCGCGCCCAGGTCCGCACATGGCTCTACGTCATGCTGCTCGTCCTGATCGCGCTCGTCGTCGTCGGCGGCGCGACGCGGCTGACCGATTCCGGCCTCTCGATCACCGAATGGAAGCCGATCCACGGCGTCATCCCGCCGCTGGGCGAGGCGCAGTGGCAGGAGGAATTCGCCAAGTACCGGCAGATCCCCGAATACGAGCAGGTCAACAAGGGCATGACCCTCGCCCAGTTCAAGGGCATCTTCTGGTGGGAATGGGCGCACCGCTTCCTGGCGCGCGGCGTCGGCGTGGTCTTCGCGCTGCCGCTGGCCTTCTTCTGGGCGACGCGCCGGCTCGACCGCCGCATCAAGGCGCCGCTGCTCGCCATCCTGGCGCTCGGCGGGCTGCAGGGTTTCATCGGCTGGTGGATGGTCTCCTCGGGCCTGACCGAGCGCGTCGACGTCAGCCACTACCGCCTCGCCGTCCACCTGATGATGGCGAGCCTCATCTTCGCGAGCTGCATGTGGGTGGCGCGCTGGATCGCGCCGCACGCTCCCGACCTGAAGCCGACCGCGCGTTCCGACCGGGCGGCGGGCCTGCTGGTGCTGCTGGTCTTCGTCCAGATCTATCTCGGCGCGCTGGTCGCCGGCCTCGACGCCGGGCTGGTGTTCAACGAATGGCCGACCATGGACAACGGCTTCTTCCCGTCGTCGCAGTGGGACCCCGCGCTCGGGGCATGGAATGTCCTCGACAACCCGGCGATCGTGCAATTCACCCACCGCACCTTCGCCTATGTCGTCTGGCTCGCCGCTCTCGCGCACATGATCGTCGCGTGGCGCTGGGCGAAGGGCTCGACCCATGCCCGCCGCGCCGCGATCCTGTTCGGGCTTGTCACGCTGCAGGCGGTTTTCGGCATCGTCACGCTTCTGACCTTCGTGCCCTTTGCCTGGGCGCTGACGCACCAGGCGATGGCGCTGGTCGTGCTCGGCTTCGCGGTGGCGCACTGGCGCGCCCTGAAGGGGCCGTTGCCGCTCTCCGACGGGACGCCGCACGTCTTTCCGTAAGGCGCCATCTCCATTCTCCCCCCTTGCGGGGGAG
>JBAQHA010000285.1:0-7448 GCA_049288075.1 Oricola sp. | reverse complement strand
GTGCCGGCCGGACCGGGTCGGCATCACGCAGTCGAACATATCAATCCCGCGTCCGACCGAGCGCAGACTATCCTGCGGCGTGCCGACACCCATCAGGTAGCGCGGCTTTTGCGCCGGCAACAACGGACAGGTGGCGTCGAGAATGGCGAGCATGACGTCCTGCGGTTCGCCGACAGCGAGGCCGCCGACCGCATAGCCCTTCAGATCGAGCGCCGCGAGCGCCATTGCCGAGGCCGCGCGCAGGCCCTGGTCGTCGCCACCCTGGACGATCCCGAACATTGCCTTTTCGGGCTGGTCGCCGAAAGCCGTCTTGCAACGTTCGGCCCAGCGCAGCGACAATTCCATCGCCTTGCGCATCACGTCCGGCGTGGCCGGCAGCGCCACGCATTCGTCGAGCTGCATCTGGATGTCGGAGCCGAGCAGCCCCTGGATCTCGATCGAGCGCTCCGGGCTCATCTCGTAGCGTTGGCCGTCGATGTGCGACTGGAAGACCACGCCGTCCTCGCTCATCTTTCGCAAGGCCGACAACGACATGACCTGGAATCCGCCGGAATCGGTCAGGATCGGATGGGGCCAGCGAATGAACTCATGCAATCCGCCGAGCCGCGCCACGCGCTCCGCGCCGGGGCGCAGCATCAGGTGATAAGTGTTGCCAAGGATGATATCGGCGCCGCTGCCGCGCACCTGGTCGAGATACATCGCCTTGACCGTGCCGACCGTGCCGACCGGCATGAAGGCCGGCGTGCGGATGTCGCCGCGCGCGGTGTGAACCACGCCGCGCCGCGCCGCGCCGTCGGTGTTGAGAAGCGAAAAGCTGAAAGGTGTCATGAGAGGCTAAACATATACGAGTTCATAGACATAGGACTTCTCGCCCTTGCGGCTGACCCAGATGCCCTCGGGCGGGGCATCACCCTGTGCTTCGAGTGCTACTTCCCACGGCCTTCCGGCAACCGAATTATCCCCGGGTAAAACCGAGATCCATCCCCAGCGCGCGGATCTGACGATCCACACATCCAGATCCTCCCGCTTGTAGCCCGGTGCGCCGTCTGCGCCAATCTGCCTGTGAAACCGGTAGACCAACCCGTCGACCTGGCGCCGCAGTTCGAATGTCTCGACGCGGCTCATGTCGCGCTCTCGGGAAACAACAGGCACGCATCGCCATAGGAATAGAAGCGGTAGGCGTTCTCTATCGCATGGCGGTAGGCATCGCGCATCGTCTCCAGTCCGCTGTAGGCGGAGACGAGCATGAACAGCGTCGAGCGCGGCAAATGGAAATTCGTCATCAGAACATCGACAGCCTTGAAGCGGTAGCCCGGCGTGATGAAAATGTCCGTCGCGCCAGACCATGCCTTCAGCGTCCCGTCGGCATTCGCCGCGCTCTCCAGCAATCGCAATGACGTCGTGCCGACAGCGACGATCCGCCCGCCGCTGGCCCTCGTCTCGTTGAGAAACGCCGCCGTCTTCGCGTCGATGTGGCCGATCTCGGCGTGCATGCGATGATCGGCCGTGTCGTCCGCCTTGACCGGCAGGAATGTCCCTGCCCCGACATGCAGCGTTGCGAAGGCGCGGTGAATACCGGCGTTATCGAGCGCGCCGAACAGGCGCTCGGTGAAATGCAGGCCGGCCGTCGGCGCGGCGACCGCTCCCTCCTCGCGTGCGAAGATCGTCTGGTAGTCGTGCCGATCCTGCGCATCCTCCTGCCGCTTTGAGGCGATATAGGGCGGCAAGGGCACATGGCCGACGACCGCCAGCGCGGCATCGAGTTCCGCGCCGGATCGGTCGAACAGCAGGTCCGCCTCGCCGTCCTCGCCCTTTGCCGCCACCGCGCATCCCAGCGCGTGCTCATCCGAACCGAACTCGATCCGGTCGCCCGGTTTCAGTTTCTTGGCGCCGCGAATGAAGGCCTTCCAGCAGTCGGGAGCGACGCGCATGTGCAGCGTCGCGCCGACATGGGCGCGCGCGCCGTCGCCGCGGATGCGCTCGCCCTCGAGCTGGGCCGGGATAACCTTGGTGTCGTTGAAGACGAGAACGTCTCCGGCGTTCAGAAACGCCGGCAGGTCGAGCACCCCAGAGTCGATCAGGCCCTCTCCGGGCTCGACGACAAGCATCCGCCCGGCATCGCGCGGCGAAGCCGGGCGGATCGCTATCCGCTCTTCCGGCAGGTCGAAATCGAAAGCGTCAACGCGCATTTGCTTCGCCCGCCGGAGCGACCGACCTCAAAGGTCGGCGGCGACCTTCATCGACACGATGGAATCGGGATCGCGCACGGGTTCGCCGCGCTTGATCTTGTCGACGTTTTCCATGCCTTCGATCACTTCGCCCCACACCGTGTACTGACGGTCGAGGAAGGATGCATCCTCGAAGCAGATGAAGAACTGCGAGTTGGCCGAGTTTGGGTTCTGGGAGCGCGCCATGGAGCAGACGCCGCGCGCGTGGGTCGCGTCGTTGAATTCCGCCTTCAGGTCCGGCTTGGACGATCCGCCCATGCCTGCGCGAGCGGGCTCGTAGCTGTCGGAGTTCTTGTTGCCGAAACGCACGTCGCCGGTCTGGGCCATGAAGCCGTCGATGACGCGGTGGAAGACGACGCCGTCATATTCGCCGGCGCGCGCAAGTTCCTTGATGCGGGCGACATGGCCCGGAGCTAGATCAGGGCGCAGCTGGATGGCGACGGTCCCTGCGGTCGTTTCCATGACAATGGTGTTTTCCGGGTCTTTGTAGGCCATGATTGCGCCCTTCCTGTTGTTCGTGTCGTGCCGGACTTATTTCTTGTCCGCCGCAATGACAACCTTGATCATGCGATCCGGATCGCTCACCGAGCCGTTGTTGGCCTGGCTGCCCATCTTGATCTTGTCGACGAATTCCATGCCGCTCTCCACCTGGCCAACCACCGTGTACTGACCGTTCAGGAATTCGCCGTCGGCGAACATGATGAAAAACTGCGAGTTGGCGGAATTCGGATCCTGCGACCGCGCCATGCCGACAGTGCCGCGCACATAGGGTTCGGCGGAGAACTCGGCCGGGATATCCGGCAGTCTGGAGCCGCCGGTGCCGGTGCGGCCTGCAACGTATCCGTCAGCCATGTCGCCGAACTCGACATCGCCGGTCTGCGCCATGAAACCGGGGATGACACGGTGGAAGGCGACATTGTCGTACTCGCCGCCACGCAC
This sequence comes from Oricola sp., assembly GCA_049288075.1. Taxonomy (GTDB): domain Bacteria; phylum Pseudomonadota; class Alphaproteobacteria; order Rhizobiales; family Rhizobiaceae; genus Oricola. Next base: position 4,281 of record JBAQHA010000285.1, on the reverse strand, counting down.
CAGCGTCTTGATCTGCTCGACATGCTTGGGCGCGAGATCGGGCCGCAGACGGATGACGACATCGCCGTCCTTGAGCGAGACGATCATCGTGTTTTCTGGGTCGCTGTCCTGGGCAAAGGTTGCCGGCAGCGACAGCGCGAGCGCTAAAGTCGCAGCGCATGCGGAAAGAAAGACGCGTTTCGTCAGATACATGGAATAATCCTCGATAACCCGGTGGTTCAGTTGAATTTCGCGCGCAGCGCCGCGTCGACGGCCGCCGGAACGAACGGGCTGGTGTTGCCGCCCATGGAAGCGATTTGGCGCACCAATGTGGCGGTAATCGTGCGTACCGACGGACTGGCGGGAAGAAACACGGTCTGCAGGTCGGGCGCCATCATCTCGTTCATGCCCGCCATCTGCATTTCGTAATCGAGGTCAGTGCCATCGCGCAGGCCGCGTACAAGCGCCTTGGCGCCATGTCGCCTGGCGGCGTCGATGATCAGTCCATCAAAGGAAACGATACTCACCTCCGCAGCGGAGAGTCCTTCGTCGTCAATCACTTGCTCGATCAGCCTTAAGCGTTCCTCGAAGTCGAACAGACCTTTTTTGCCGGGATGGGTGCCGATGGCCACGACCACCCTGTCGAAGATCGCAAGCGTGGCGCGCAGCACGTCCAGGTGGCCGTTGGTGATCGGATCGAAGGATCCGCCGTAGATAGCGATATGTTCGGTCATGGCGGAAGCCTGTAGCCCAGATTCGTCAGGCGCGAAAGATGGCGGCTGTTTCGCCGCTCACCCGTTGTCGCACTGGACGGGGAATGCCGAAATGCCCTCGAACGACAAGACGCCCGCTTCCGCGTAGCCCCCGGTGCCGGACGCCTCGAAGAGCCGCAGCGACACGACGATCCGCTCGACATTGGGATCGGTGAAATCGGCGACGATCCTGTTGTCGCCGGAAAAGCCCTGCCCGAACACCATGGGTTTCTGGTCGCCCGTCGCATTGGTCGACCAGGTCTCGACGCCGTCGGTCGCCGTGGCGCCGAGAACGGCCAGAACCGGCAGGTGACCGACAGCGATTTCGATCGACGCACCCGAGGCGTCCGTGGCGTCGCAGAGGATCTGCCCGGAGGCGAAAACGGGCCCGGACGAAAGCAGGCATGCAACCGAAACGGCTGATGCGGCGTTAAAGGCATATCGGAGGACTTGCATCGCGCTCTTCCGGTTCCGGGTTCGCACCCTGTGACGGAATGCACATCGGCCCGACCCTGTTTTCGTTTTTATGTGTCTCAACTAAGGAGATATCACAATGATCGCACTTTTCGCACTCGCCATGATGCTCGGCACCGCAGCTTTCGCCGTTCCGGCCCTGCTGCCCACATCCCGCTAAGCCGACACCGAACGCCTGGCGGCGAGCATCCACAATCCGCCGCCGATGAGACAGGTTCCGGAAACGCGTTCCACCAAGCGGATGTTGTGCCGGTTGAGCCAGCCGCCGGTCCGCCCCGCCGCAAAGGCATAGATGCTGTCGCACAGCGTCGCCACGACCACGAAGGTCATTCCCAGAACCACCGTCTGGAAGGCAGGATTGCCCGCGTGTGACACGAATTGCGGGATGAACGCGCCAAACAGGAACAATGCCTTCGGATTCGACCAGATCACAAGAAATCCCTGCCAGAAATAGCCCGAGGCCGAGCGGATCCTCGTTTCCGGGCCGGCACTGCCGAGCAATCCGTCCGAGCGCCACATCTTGATGCCGAGCCAGATCAGGTATAGCGCCCCAAGCACCTTCATCACGATGAACGCCTCGCCGATGACGGCCACGACCGTCTTCAACCCCACGGCCAATATGGCTATCATGATAAGGATGCCGACCTGAGTGCCGGCGACATTCAGAAGGCCTGCCCGGCTGCCGGCTCTCAACGAGTTGGCGATGATGACGGTAACCGTCGGGCCTGGCACGATCACAATGAGAAAACTGGCCGCCGCGAAGGCCAGCCAAGCCTGGATATCGATCACGACTGAACCTCCCGCTGTGACATGTCCTCAGGGACTAAGCCACAGCGGGATTTCACTGTCACTCGGATTCCGGCGCCTCGGGTTCACCGCCGTCGAGCTCGATATCATCCGCCTCGTCGCCGTTTTCCTCCGGCTCGCGGATGCGGTCCACAGAGACAACGCGCTCGCCTTCCGCCGTATGGAAGATCGTGACTCCCTTGGTGGCGCGCGAAGCCATGCGGATCCCGTTGACCGGCACGCGAATCACCTGGCCCTGATCGGACACCAGCATGATCTGGTCGCCGTCATCGACCGGGAATGCCGCCACCAGCGGACCAATTTCCCCAGTCTTCGACGTGTCAGTAGCACGAATGCCCTTGCCGCCGCGCCCGGAGATGCGGAAGTCGTAGGAAGACGACCGCTTTCCGTATCCGAATTCGCTGACAGTCAGGATGAACTGCTCGTGCGCCTTGAGGTACTCGTAGCGCTCGTCCGACAGGTCGCCGACCTCGCCCGGCTCTTCTCCGACAAGCGCGACTTCCTCGGTTTCCTCGCCTCCCAACGCACGGCGTTCGGCAACAGAGCGCTTCAGATAGGCCGCGCGTTCCCAGGGCTCGGCGTCAACGTGGCGCACGATGGCCATCGAGATGATCGAGTCCGCCTCCGCGAGCGTGATGCCGCGAACGCCGACCGAATTGCGACCGGCAAAGACGCGGATGTCGGTGACGGAGAAGCGGATGCACTGGCCGAGCGCCGTCGTCAGCAACACGTCATCCAATTCCGAACAGGTCTCGACATTGAGGATGGCGTCGCCCTCCTCCTCGAGCTTCATTGCGATCTTGCCGTTGCGGTTGACCTGGACGAAATCCGACAACTTGTTGCGGCGTACAGTGCCGCGCGTCGTGGCGAACATCACGTCGAGCTCGCCCCAGCTGTCCTCGTCCTCTGGAAGCGGCATGATCGTGGTGATGCGCTCGTCTTCCTGCAGCGGCAGCATGTTGCGCAGGAACTTGCCGCGCGACTGCGGCGTGCCGATCGGCAGGCGCCAGACCTTCTCCTTGTAGACGATTCCGCGCGAGGAGAAGAACAGGATCGGCGTGTGCGTATTGGCGACGAAGAGGCGGGTCACGAAATCCTCCTCCTTCGTCGACATGCCTGACCGGCCCTTGCCGCCGCGGCGCTGCGCCCGGTAGGTGGCGAGCGGCACGCGCTTGATATAGCCCTGGTGGCTGAAGGTGACGACCATGTCCTCGCGCGCGATCAGGTCCTCGTCGTCCATGTCCGGGCCGCCTTCGGCGAGCTCGGTTCGCCTCGGCGTGCCGAATTCGTCACGAACGGCGATCAGTTCGTCCTTGACGATCTGCTGGATGCGGGCGCGGGACGAAAGGATGTCAAGGTAATCGCGGATTTCGGCGCCGATCTTGTTTAGTTCGTCGGCGATTTCGTCGCGGCCGAGGGCTGTCAGGCGTTGCAGGCGCAGATCGAGGATCGCGCGAGCCTGTTCCTCGGACAGGAGATAGGTATTGTCCTCGGGATCGATGCGGTGGCGCGGATCGTCGATCAGGGCGATCAGCGGCGCGACGTCCTTGGCGGGCCAGCGCCGCGTCATCAACTGCTCGCGCGCGGTCGCCGGGTCGGGTGCATTGCGGATCAGATGTATGACTTCGTCGATATTGGCCACGGCGATGGCCAGGCCGACCAGCACATGCGCGCGTTCGCGCGCCTTTTTCAGCAGATATTTGGTACGGCGGCTGATGACGCCTTCGCGGAATGCCGCGAAGGCGCGCAACATGTCGAGCAGCGTCATCAACTCGGGCTTGCCGCCGTTCAGCGCCACCATGTTGGCGCCGAACGATGTCTGCAGCGGCGTGTAGCGATAGAGCTGGTTGAGCACCACGTCCGCGACGGCGTCGCGTTTCAGGTCCACGACGACGCGGTAGCCCTGACGGTCGGATTCGTCACGAATGTCCGAGATGCCCTCGACGCGCTTGTCGCGCACCAGTTCGGCCATCTTCTCGATCATCGAGGACTTGTTCACCTGGTACGGAACCTCGGTGATGACGATCGACTCGCGGTCGCCGGGACGCTGCTCTATCTCGGCGCGCCCGCGCATGACGATCGAACCACGCCCCGTCTCGTAGGCCGACAGAATGCCCGACCGTCCGAGCACGATGCCGCCGGTGGGGAAATCCGGGCCCGGTATGATCTGCATCAGTTCGGACAGCGTGATCGCCGGATTGTCGATCAGCGCGACGCAACCGTCGACGACCTCGGACAGATTGTGTGGCGGGATGTTGGTCGCCATGCC
>JBAQHA010000284.1:0-2729 GCA_049288075.1 Oricola sp. | reverse complement strand
CGGCGGGATTGTCGTCGAGGGCAACCGGATCGTCGAACTGGTGCCGGCCGGCAAACAGCCCTCACAGCCGGTGGACGAGACTTTCGACGCCAGCCGGCATGTGGTCATTCCCGGGCTGATCAATACGCACCATCACTTCTTCCAGACGCTGAGCCGGGCGCATCCGCAGGCTTACAACAGGGAGCTGTTTCCCTGGCTGTCGGCACTCTACCCGATCTGGAGCCGGCTGAACCGGGACATGTTCCGCGTCGGGGCGCGGCTCGCGATGGCCGAGTTGCTGCTGTCGGGCTGCACGACGGCGATGGACCACAACTACATGGTCTTCAAGGGCATGGAGGACGCGACCGACATCGAGGTCGAGGAGGCCCGGACGCTGGGCATTCGCGCGACGATCACGCGCGGCTCGCTGTCGCTGTCGAAAAAGGACGGCGCGATACCGCCCGACCACATCGTCCAGGACGAGGACACGATCCTCGCCGACAGCGAGCGGGTGCTGCAAACCTATCACGACACCTCCGACGGGGCGATGACGCAGATCGCGCTGGCCCCCTGCGCGCCGTTCAACGTCTCGCGCGACGTGCTCAGGGCAAGCGCCGAACTGGCCGAGAAATACGACTGCCGGCTGCATACCCACCTGGCCGAGACGGAGGACGAGGAGGAATTCTGCGTCGCCACCTTCGGCTACCGGCCGATCGACTGGCTGGAGGACTGCAACTGGCTGCAGCCGCGCGTCTGGCTGGCGCACGGCATCCATTTCACGGCGGAAGATTGCACGAAGCTCGGGAAACACGGCGTCGGCGTCTGCCATTGCGCGACGTCGAACGCGGTGCTCGCCTCGGGCTTCTGTCCGACACTGGAACTCGAGGCGGCTGGAAGCCCGGTCGGTCTCGGCGTCGACGGCTCCGCGTCGAACGACGGCTCCAACCTGATGGAGGAAGTGCGCCACGCGCTGATGGTCAACCGGCTCGGATACAAGTCGGCCGATCGCGTCACCCATCGCGACGCGCTGCGCTGGGCGACCAAAGGCTCGGCGCGCTGCCTCGGTCGCGACGACATTGGCGAGATCGCCGTCGGCAAGCAGGCCGACATGGCGCTGTTCACGCTCGACGAGATGCGTTTCTCGGGTCATCACGACGCGATCGCCGCGCTCGTCCATTGCGGCGCGACGCGGGCCGACCGGGTGATGGTCGCCGGCCATTGGCGCGTCATCGACGGCGCGATTCCGGGTCTCGACGTGCCGGCGCTGATCGCCGAGCATTCGAAGGCCGCGCGGATTTTCGACTGAGGATATCTCCATGACCGACGCCGCCATTCCCGTAATCGACCTGAAACCGCTTCTTATGGGCGGGGAGGAAGGGCGCAGGGCCGTCGCCGCGCAGATCGGCGCGGCCTGCCGCGGCATCGGCTTCTTCTACGTCACCGGCCATGGCGTGCCGGAGGAATTAAGCGACGACGTGTTCGAGGTGGCGGCGCGGTTCTTCGCCGGCTCCGAGGAAGAGAAGCGAAAGGCGCTCTATTCGGCGGAAAGCGGCAATCGCGGCTATATCCCGATGAAGGGCGAGTCGCTCGATCCGACCAGGGCGCCAGACCTGAAGGAGGCCTTCAATATCGGTCTCGATCTCGCGCCGGATCATCCGGAGATCGTCAACAAGGCGATGTTCCGCGCGCTCAACCTGTGGCCCGCGATGCCGGGCTTCCGCGCGACGATGCTCGCCTATTTCAATGCGGTCTGGGCGCTCGGCTGCAAGCTGCACGAGGCTTTCGCGACTGATCTCGGCATCGAGACGGATTTCTTCGAGGACAAGCTGAACCGGCCGTTGGCGACGCTTCGCCTGCTGCATTATCCGCCGCGTCCGGCCGAAATGGACGAGGGCCAGCTGGGCGCGGGCGAACACACCGATTATGGCTGCGTCACGCTTCTGATGACCGACAACGCGGGCGGACTGGAAGTGCGCACCCGCGATGGGCAATGGCTCGCAGCGCCGCATATCGAGGGCGCCTATGTCTGCAATATCGGCGACTGCCTGATGCGCTGGACCAACGACATCTATGTCTCGACGCCGCACCGCGTCGTCAATCCGGCGGGCCGCGAGCGCTATTCGGTCGCCTTCTTCCTCGATCCCAATCCGGACGCGATCGTCGAATGCCTGCCCGGTTGCGCGACGCCGGAGGCGCCGGCGAAATATCCGCCCATCCGCGGCGACGACTACCTGATGAGCCGCCTCAATCCGACCTACGCCAAGGGCGGCCTGATCTGATTTCCGCCCGGATCGTCCGGGCGAGACGCTATCTCCAAATGGTATGCCATAGGTATTCTCCTGCATAAATCTTATGCAATAGAGACATTATGTCCGAAATTTCGGCAAGATTTTACCGCTCGTCCGCGGCGCGAAAACGCGCATGATTTCGATCAGATGAAATAGCGAAGTGAAATCAATGGTCTGCCAGTAATCCGCACGTCCGGCGGAGACTGGCACGGTGATTGCTTTATTCGTTTCAGGAGGCGCCGGGAGCTGCGCCGTCCGACAGGGAACGCGAAAACAGGAGCCCAAACATGTCATTCCAAGGGGTAACAAGACGCACATTGCTGAAGGCGGGCGCAGCCGGCCTTGCGTCGACCGCGCTGCCGTTCGGCGCGATCCGGCAGGCCGCGGCCGCCGGCGAAGTGATCGTCGGCGTCGTCTATGTCGGACCGCGCGACGATTTCGGCTGGAACCAGGCCCATGCGG
>JBAQHA010000283.1:0-5628 GCA_049288075.1 Oricola sp. | reverse complement strand
CCATAGACGCGCCGGACCAGAATCTCGGTGAAGCTCCGCGTCAGGCCGCTGGACTGAACCACCGGCAGGAACTTGTCCGGATAGATCTTCTCTCCGGTGATGTCACGCCACCGCGCCAGGACTTCGATACCGCCGATGCGGTTCTCGGCGAACGACAGGATGGGCTGGTAGTCGCATATCACACTGCCCTGATCCATGAGCTTGCGGAAGCGGTTCGGGAACGCCCACAGCCGGTCGAGCCACACGCTGAGCGGCCACATGGCGATCAGACCGCAAAGAGCGGACAACACGACGCCGACCGTGATCCACATTCGTTCATGCGCGACGATCTCTTCCACCGGCGCGCTCAGGTCGATGCAATAGATGCCGTTTGCCTCGCATACCGACTGGCTCGAACCCCATCCTCCGGCGGCCGCATTGCGATCCGCCGTCAGATAGTACAGGCGCTGTTCCATCCAGACCGCTGGCGGCGTGACCAGTTCCGGTTCGGAGATGATCATCATGAAGTTGCCGAGGCGCAGGAAAGTGCCGGGAAGGCCCGGCAGGCCGAGGACGTGCAGATCGCGATCGATCCACACGTCGATTCCCCGGTCGTTCAGCGTCAGGTCGGGCAAGCCGAGCGGGATCGGCTGCTCCGCCTTTCCGACAGTCACCGAGCACAGGATGGAATCGCCTTGCGCATAGAGCAGCTCATGGATCCCGTCCGGCAGAAAGGCGATCTGGCGAAGTTGCGTGATGAAATGGGGCGAACAGGCGTCCCGCTCGTCCAGCGCGGCGAGCCGGTCGAATGTCGAGAGCCATTTTGACGTCATGCTGCTGAGTGACTGCGCATGGTCGGCGGCGTGATAGGCCAGGCGCGACTTGGCGATCAGCAGGCCCGAGACGGCAAGCAGCGTGGCGGCCACCGCGAAGCCCAGCAGAAATCCGCCGACAAGGACCGAACGCTTGTGCGGTATAGCTCGTAGCGAAAGCCTGTAGATACCCAATTGGCAGGCTCCTTTTCGCCGAAATCCTGTCCGGGACGGATGAAAAAACGGTAAAACCGGCCGGCATTGAGCAAGGCTTGGTTAATCGGGCCTTGAGACCCGACGCAGCGTCAGGTTGATACGCCCGCCGTTTTTCAGCAGTGCCGATGTCGCCGGGTAGATCCGGTCGACGCCGTGGAAACACAGCCGCCCGGCTCCGCCCAGCACCAGCACGTCGCCGCTCGTCAGTTTCAGCGAAACGGTGCGCCCCGTCCGCGTCGTCTCGCCGATGCGGAACAGGCAGGTGTCGCCGAGCGACACGGAGAGCACTGGTGCGTCGAAATCCTGTTCGTCGCGGTCCTGGTGTAGGCCCATCTTCGCTGTTTCGTCGTAGAAATTGACCAGGCAGGCTTCCGGCGGGTGCGGATAACCACTGAAATCTTCCCAGATTCTCATGAGCCGGTCCGGTATCGGCGGCCACGGCTTGCCGGTGACCGGATGCGTCGGCTGGTAGCGGTAGCCGCGCTCCTTGTCCGTCACCCAGCCGAGCGGACCGCAATTGGTCATGCGCACGCTCATCGGCTTGCCGGTGCGCGGCATTGCCGGCGTGAATAGCGGCGCGGCTGCGACGACCTGTCTTATGTCCTCGACGAGCGCGCGCTGGTCGTCGGACGAAAGACAGCCCGGAATGTGACACACGCCTTTGGGAAGAACCAGCATGGCGGAATTGTAATGCGCCGGCGGCGGGCCGTCACGCGCCGCCGCCGGGAATCGTCTTACGCCTTGTCGATCTCCGGGATGCGCAGCACCTGGCCCGGATAGATCTTGTCGGGATGCGTCAGCATCGGCCTGTTCGCCTCGAAGATCGCCTGGTACTTGTTGGCGTTGCCGTATTCCTTCTTGGCGATCGCCGACAGCGTGTCGCCCTTTTCGACGGTGTGGAAGCGCGGCTCCCTGGCCGGCGTCGCCGCGGCGACCAGCGCGGTCATGTCGGCGCCGGCGTCTAGTTTCAGCCCGCTGTCCGGCGGCACGACCTTGAGTTCGGAGGCTTCCACCTTCGAGATGCCGAGCGTGTTGCCGATGGCGACGATCGCCTTTTCAAAGGCGGACTGGTCGGAGACGGCGCCCTTGATGATGGCCGTGTCACCCTTGACTTCCACCTGCACGGCATCGGTGCCGAGCTTGTGGGAATCGAGTTCCTTCTTCAGCGCCTTGGCGTTCTCGGCGTCGTCGTCGCCGAAGCCGAGTTTCTTTCCGGCCGACTTCACGAAATCAAAGAAGCCCATCGCAACATCCTTCCTAACTGCGCTTGATACTGACCGCCCGATGGCGGTGCAGCAACCCTAGTGCCGCGACGGCAGTTGCGCTAGTCCTCGGAATCGACAGTTCCGCGCATCTTCTTCACCTGTCCCCGCCCGGCCTTCGCCTTCAGCCGTCGTTCGACGGAGCCGCGCGTCGGCCGGGTCGCCTTGCGTGGCGGCGGCGGCGGTTCCAGCGCTCTCAGCACGAGATCCTTCAGTCGCTCGCGCGCGTCCTCGCGGTTGCGCTCCTGGGCGCGGAACCGGCTCGCCTGGATCAGGATCGAGCCATCCTTCGCGGCGCGCTTTCCCGCGAGTTGCATCAGGCGGCGCAACTGCATGTCGGTGAAGACGCCCGCCGAGCCCGGAAAGAAACGCAACTGCACGGCCGACGAGGTCTTGTTGACATTCTGGCCGCCGGGCCCGGACGCCAGCACGAATTCCTCCGTCATCGACCAGCCGGGCAGTTCCATCCCGTGGCGGATCGGCAGGGTGGCGATGCTCATCGGATCGCCCTTCGTCTGGCTGCGTGCTGGTTGCGGGTCATGGCGGCGCGACCATAATCGCGCTTGCCCGCGCCGAAAAGCCGGTCGGCCAACGAAAAACGGCGTCAGCGGAAAGCAGACGCCGTGAACTCACCCTTGCGGGTCGCTGTTACTCAGCGGCCTGGAGAAATCGAGGCGCCGCGCCCATCACCTCCAGATCGACGTGAGCCGCGAACTTCTCGAAATTCGCCGTGAACATGGCGGCGAGCTTCTCGGCCTGACGGTCATAGGCGTCCCCGTCGGCCCAGGTCGAACGCGGATCGAGGATCTTCGTATCGACGCCTTCCACCGCGACCGGAACCGCGAAGCCGAAATTAGCATCGGTGCGGAATTCGACGGTGTTCAGTTCGCCGTTCAGCGCCGCCTTCAGCAGGGCGCGGGTCGCCTTGATCGGCATACGGCTTCCGGTCCCGTAGGCGCCGCCGGTCCAGCCGGTGTTGACCAGCCAGCAATCGACATCGTGCTTGGCGATCAGGTCGCGCAAAAGGTTGCCGTACTCCGACGGGTGACGCGGCATGAACGGCGCGCCGAAGCAGGTCGAGAAGGTCGCTTCCGGCTCGGTCACGCCCTTTTCGGTGCCGGCGACCTTCGCGGTGTAGCCGGACAGGAAGTGGTACATCGCCTGCGCCGGCGTCAGCTTGGCGATCGGCGGCATCACGCCGAAGGCGTCCGCCGTCAGCATGATGATGTTGCTCGGCTGGCCGGCCTTGCCCGTCGCGCTGGCGTTCGGGATGAAGTGCAGCGGATAGGCGCAGCGCGTATTCTCGGTCAGCGAGGCGTCGTGGAAGTCCGGCATCTTGTTGTCGTCGAGGATGACGTTTTCCAGGACCGTGCCGAAACGCTCGGTCGTGGCGTAGATTTCCGGCTCGGCCTCGCGCGACAGGCGGATCGTCTTGGCGTAGCAGCCGCCCTCGAAGTTGAATACGCCATTCTCGCTCCAGCCGTGCTCGTCGTCGCCGATCAGCGTGCGGCTCGGATCGGCCGAAAGCGTAGTCTTGCCGGTGCCCGACAGGCCGAAGAACACCGCGACATCGCCGTCCGGGCCTTCATTGGCGGAACAATGCATCGGCATCACGCCCTTGGCGGGCAGGATGTAGTTGAGCGCGGTGAACACCGACTTCTTCATCTCGCCGGCATAGGAGGTGCCGCCGATCAGCACGATCATCCGCGTCAGGTCGACGGCGATCACCGTGCCGGTGCGGCAGCCGTGCCGTTCAGGGTCTGCCTCGAAGGACGGCAGGTCGATGATCGTCATCTGCGGCACGAAGGAGGCGAGCGTGTCGCGCTCCGGTCGGATCAGCAGGTTGCGGATGAACAGCGAATGCCAGGCGTTTTCCGTGACGACGCGCACCTTGATCTGGTGTTCCTCGTCGGCGCCGCCGATCAGGTCCTGCACGAAAAGCTCCATGCCCTGGGACTGCGTCAGGAAATCCTCCAGAAGCCGGTCGAAGTTCTCCGGCGACATCGCCTTGTTGTTGTCCCACCAGATGTGGTCGTCGACGATGCCGTCCTTGACGACGAACTTGTCCTTCGCCGAGCGGCCGGTATGCACGCCGGTTTTGGCGACAAGCGCGCCATGCGCGGTCAGCTGCGCCTCTCGGCGATCGATGGCTTCCTCGTACAGCTCCGCTTCGGAGAGATTGTAATAGACGGCGGCCGGGGCCCTGAAACCGTGTTTGTCCAGTCCGTGCGCTGCGTTGTACAAGCCTGCTGTCTTCATTTTCCTCACCGATAGTCTGGGCGCGTCATGCGCTTTGGGGCCGACTTTGCTCGTTAAAATTTTAATCCTGTTTAAATTCGCGTTTAAACAGACTAGAGCCTGAAACAGAAATCTTTTGGCATTTCAAATGATTAATCGATTTAATCTTTGAAAAAAAATTTCAATCGTTTCAAGCGGCGGGTAAGTCGCCGCCAATTCACCGTGTCGTTTACCCTTTCGGATGAGTTGTCGGCCGGACGCTATCCCCCATGGAAATCGTCTCGCCATGACACCAGATGAGTTCTGTGCCACATTTTGCGCCAAGTTTGGGCGTCACGGCTCGGTCCTGAATGACGAGCAAGGGACAAAGACGCCATGGCTGGGGAGAATTTCAGCATGCAGACGATTGCGCTGGTCGATGACGACCGGAATATTTTGACATCCGTCTCGATCGCTCTCGAGGCGGAGGGTTACCGGGTCGAGACCTTCACCGATGGCGCATCGGCGCTGGAGGGCCTTGTGGCGCGGCCGCCCAACCTTGCCATCCTCGACATCAAGATGCCGCGCATGGACGGCATGGAACTGCTGCGCCGCCTGCGCCAGAAGTCCGACCTGCCGGTGATCTTCCTGACGTCGAAGGACGACGAGATCGACCAGTTGTTCGGCCTGAAGATGGGCGCCGACGATTTCATCACCAAGCCGTTCTCGCAGCGTCTGCTGGTCGAGCGCGTCAAGGCGGTGCTGCGCCGCACCGCGGCGCGCGAGGTCATGGTCAAGGGCGAGGGCGGCGTTCAGGCCCAGTCGATCGTGCGCGGCAACCTCGTGCTCGACCAGGAACGCCACACCTGCACCTGGAAGGACCAGCCGGTCACGCTCACCGTCACCGAATTCCTCATCCTGCACGCGCTGGCCCAGCGCCCGGGCGTCGTGAAAAGCCGTGATTCACTGATGGATGCGGCCTATGATGATCAGGTCTATGTCGATGACAGGACGATCGACAGCCACATCAAGCGCCTGCGCAAGAAGTTCAAGGCCGTCGATGATTCCTTCGATATGATCGAGACGCTCTACGGCGTCGGCTATCGTTTCCGGGAAAACTGAACGGCGGCCGGTGTGAATGC
>JBAQHA010000282.1:0-4738 GCA_049288075.1 Oricola sp. | reverse complement strand
AATGAAATGTTCGCCGCCCGTGACGACCGACGGCGAACTGGAAAGGCTGATTGCCAAGCGGTTATGAATCCGGCTTACGAATCCGGCTAACAACCCGCATTCGGGTGGTCAGGCATTCATCGAGTCGAAGAACTCGCCGTTGGTCTTGGTCTGCTTCAGCTTGTCGATGAGAAACTCGATCGCATCGGTGGTGCCCATCGGCGCGAGAATCCGACGCAGAACGAAGATCTTCTGCAGGTCTGCGCGCGGGATGAGCAAGTCTTCCTTGCGGGTGCCGGACTTGAGCACGTCGATCGCCGGGAAGGTGCGCTTGTCGGCGACCTTGCGATCCAGCACGATTTCCGAGTTGCCTGTGCCCTTGAACTCTTCGAAGATCACTTCGTCCATGCGGCTGCCGGTGTCGATCAGCGCGGTCGCGATAATAGTCAGCGAGCCGCCTTCCTCGATGTTGCGCGCAGCACCGAAAAAGCGCTTTGGCCGCTGCAACGCATTGGCGTCGACGCCGCCCGTCAGCACCTTGCCCGAAGACGGCACAACAGTGTTGTAGGCGCGCCCAAGGCGGGTGATTGAATCGAGCAGGATAACCACGTCGCGGCCGTGCTCGACCAAACGTTTCGCCTTCTCGATTACCATTTCGGCGACCTGCACGTGGCGCGAAGCAGGTTCGTCAAAGGTGGAGGAGACGACCTCACCCTTCACCGACCGCTGCATGTCGGTCACCTCTTCCGGCCGCTCATCGATCAATAGAACGATCAGGTAGCATTCCGGGTGATTGGCGGTGATGGAATGGGCGATGTTCTGCAGCAGAACCGTCTTGCCCGTGCGCGGTGGCGCAACGATCAGCGCGCGCTGGCCCTTGCCGAGCGGCGCGATCAGGTCGATCACACGGGCCGACAGGTCTTTCGTCGTCGGAATCTCGACTTCCATCTTGAACCGCTCGTCGGGATAGAGAGGCGTCAGATTGTCGAAATGGCTCTTGTGCCGGATCCTTTCCGGATCCTCGAAATTGATCGTGTTGACCTTAAGAAGCGCGAAATAACGTTCGCCTTCCTTGGGTCCCCGGATTGGGCCCTGCACCGTGTCGCCGGTTTTCAGCGAGAAGCGGCGGATCTGCGAGGGAGATATGTAAATATCGTCCGGACCGGGCAGGTAATTGGCACTCGCCGAACGCAGGAAGCCGAAGCCGTCCTGAAGAATTTCAACGACGCCGTCACCAATGATTTCCACGTCGTCGGCCGCCAGCTTTTTCAGGATCGCAAACATCAATTCCTGTTTGCGCATCACGCTGGCATTTTCGACCTCCAGGCTCTCGGCGAATTCGACGAGTTCCGTGGCGGACTTGTTCTGGAGGTCCTGTAGCTTCATTTGCTGCATGTAAACACGCTTATGTCTGAAAGGGTATGGGAAGGGAAAGGCCCTAGAAGAGGGGAAGAGAATCCCGGGCCGAGTTCTCCCTCACATAAACGCTTGCGGCGCGCACTTCAAGTGACAATCCGCCCGAGGCCGCAACGTCACGCGAACGGCTTCACGATGACGAGGATGACGATAATGATCATCAACAGCGTTGGCGCCTCGTTCATCATCCGCCAGTAGCGCGCCGGCTTGTCGTTTCGGTCCTCGGCGAACAGCCGCACGGCACGTGAAAACATGCCGTGCACGCCGGACAACGCCAGGACCGCCAGCAGCTTCAGATGAAACCAGCCCGACATGAAATAGCCGCCCGACCAGGCAAGCCAAAGTCCCAGAGCCCAGGCGATCGTCATGGCCGGGTTCATGATGACGCGCAGCAACCGGCGCTCCATCACCTTGAAGGTACCGCTTTGCACCGACCCCTTCTCGGCGTCGCAATGATAAACGAACAGGCGCGGCATATACAGCATCCCGGCCATCCAGGAGATGATGGCAATGACATGCACCGCCTTGATCCAGAGATAGAGATCGGACGGATCCATCCAAAAGATCAATCCGACAAGTAGCAGCAGGACAACGATGGCGATTGCCGCGCGCCGCGCAGCGACCTGGCCGCTTTTCTTCGAGATCTCGGTTCCGGGCTGGTTCATCGCGTCAGACCTTTCCACGCACCCGGTCAACCAGATAGCCGACATTGTCCGGATCGGCTTCCGGCGTGATTCCATGGCCGAGATTGAAGATCAGCGGCCCGTTGCCCAGCACATCGAGGATCCGGTCGACGCCGTCGCGAATCGCCTGCCTGCCGGCGATAACCCGCAACGGATCGAGATTGCCCTGCACCGGTCCCTCCTTCTGCAGTTCGACCGCAAACGAAAGCGGCACCGTCCAGTCAAGGCCGAGCGCATCGATGCCCGTCTTTTCCCGGTAGCTACGATAAAGCGCCCCGGCGCCGCGCGGAAATCCGATGATCTTCGCGTCCGGCTTCCTCGCCCGAAGCTTGTCCACGATCCGCTTGACCGGCTTGACGCAGAACGCCTCGAAGGTCTCGTCGTCCAGGACGCCCGCCCAGCTGTCGAAAATCTGCACCGCGTCGGCCCCCGCATCGAACTGACGGAGCAAGTAATCCGCCGACATGTCGGCAAGGATATCAAGCAACTTCTCCATCGCCTTTCGATCTCGATAGCCGAACAGCCGCGCCGGCGCCTGGTCAGACGTGCCGCGACCGGCGATCATGTATGTCGCCACCGTCCAGGGCGCACCGCAAAAGCCGAGCAGCGTCGTCTCGGCCGGCAGTTCCTGCCGCAAACGGCGCACCGTCTCGTAGACCGGCGCCAGATGCGCGTGCATCTGCGAAGGATCGAGCGCGTCGATTTCTTCCGCGCTGATCGGATCCAGCCGCGGCCCTTCTCCCTCGACGAAGCGAACACCCCGTCCGAGCGCATCGGGAATCACCAGGATGTCGGAAAACAGGATCGACGCATCAAGGCCGTAACGGCGGATCGGTTGCAGCGTCACTTCCACGGCCAGGTCGGGCGTGTAGCACAGATCGAGAAAGCCATTCGCCTTCGCTCTCGTCGCCCGGTACTCCGGCAGATAACGGCCCGCCTGCCGCATGATCCAGATCGGCGGCGGGGTCACCGTTTCCCCGTTCAGCACCTTCATGATCTTGCGTTCAGCAGCCATTATCCCCGTATCCCTGGCACACAGCTTTTCTCTAAAAACTTTCAGCGAAGCTGTTTGATGATTCTATGAGTCTGTGAATAGCAGGCATTACCGGTTTTGCAGAGGATGCGTTCCGGACCGGCCCGATTTCACCGCGCGGAAAAGATTCCAAAATCGTCTGTGAATCAATGTGGATTAAATTACACTTCAATTTCAAAGGCTTATTACCAACTCGCGAATCCCGCTTGTGTAAAGAGCGGGACAATTCGGCGCAACATCGCCTATCCCCGCAGTTCCGCACCGGTGCACAAGCACTCGAATCCGGCTGTGAATCGTGGACAGACCGCGTCTGAGCGGCCTCGCCGGGAGAGCGCGCGGATCGGGTCGCGGTTATCCACAGTCACCCACAGGCCGGCGGATCATCCGACTGGCCGGCTGGCGCGATGCCGCCAATCTTGCAAACGGCCGCGCGAGCGTCTAACCGCAATGCCGCATCGCAGGGAAAAAGCCGATGAGCCTCGTCCTCGCGTCCACGAGCCCGTTTCGTGCGGCGATTCTGAAAAACGCCGGCCTCGAATTTCGTGCCGAAGGTTCGGCTATCGACGAGCGCAGCGTCGAAGAGCCGCTGCTTGCTGCCGAAGCCACGCCGGAGGATGTCGCCGCGGTCCTGGCCGAGGCAAAGGCGCTGGATGTTTCGGGACGCAATCCGGGCGCGCTTGTTCTCGGCGGTGACCAGACCCTGTCGCTGGAAGGCCGATTGTTCCACAAACCGGCCGATATGGAAGAGGCGCGGTATCACCGTCTGTCAATTTCCGGCAGGACGCACCAGCTCTGGAGCGCTCTCGCCCTGGTCCGCGATGGCGAAACCGTCTGGCGGCACGTTTCCGTAGCCAACATGCATATGCGCAAGTTGACGCCGGAGTTCATCGGCCGCTATCTCGCCCGCGCCGGTGAGGCGGCGTTGAAGAGCGTCGGCGCCTATCAATACGAAGGTCTAGGCATTCAACTCTTCGACAGGATCGACGGCGACTATTTCACCATAGTCGGCCTTCCTGTCCTGCCGCTGCTGCAGAAGCTGCGTGAAATGGGAGAGATCGATGGCTGACGCGCCGCGCGCCTTTGTCGCCGGTCATCCAATCGGCCATTCCCGCTCGCCGCTGATTCACGGTTCCTGGCTGGTTCGCTACGGTATCGACGGATCCTATACGGCCGTCGACGTCGCGCCAGAGGATTTCCGGGGCCTGCTCGCTTCCGTGCGCGCCGGGCACTGGGCCGGCGGCAACGTCACAATCCCGCACAAGGAAGCGGCTTTCGCAGGGGTCGACCGGCGCGATGCCGCGGCCGACGCTGTCGGCGCGGTCAATACGCTCTGGATGGAGGACGGCGTTCTCGTCGGCGGCAATACCGATGCCTACGGATTCGCGGCCAATCTCGATCAGCGGCTGGAACGCTGGCGCGATGGCGAAACGGCGCTTGTTCTCGGCGCCGGCGGCGCGAGCCGCGCGGTGGTCCATGCCCTGCTCGATGCCGGCTTCGCCCGCGTCGATATCGTCAACCGCACGCTTGAACGGGCGGAAAACCTGGCCGATCGGTTCGGCGGCAAGGTCAAGGCGCATCGCTGGGATGCTGTCGAGACCCTGCTGCCCGCAGCCGACCTGATCGTCAA
>JBAQHA010000281.1:0-12144 GCA_049288075.1 Oricola sp. | reverse complement strand
CCCTAAGGCCGACGCCGCATGACCGGAGCCCTGATCCTCGATTTTGGCGGCGTCGTCACGCGGACCCTGTTCGAAACGCATGACATGACCGAGGCCGCCCTCGGCCTCGCGCCCGGTTCGCTCGCCTGGCGCGGCCCTTTCGACCCGGACGGCGATCGGCTCTGGCGCGACATGCAGGCCGACCGGATTTCCGAGCGCGATTACTGGCTTGCCCGCACCCGCGAGGTCGCCGCCCTTGTCGGCAAGGACTGGACGCAGATGGCGCAATTCGTGCGCGCGGCGCGCGGCGGCGATCCCGAAGCCGTCATCCGTCCGGAGTTCCGCGAGGCGCTCGCCGCCGCGAAAAAGGCCGGCGTCAGGCTGGCGATCCTGTCGAACGAACTCGACCTCTTCTACGGCGCCGACTTCCGCGACAAGCTGCCCTTCCTCGCCGATTTCGAGGTCATCGTCGACGCCACCTACACCGGGATCCTGAAACCCGATCCGCGCGCCTATCGCGCCGTCCTCGACGGACTCGGCCTCGCCGCCCGGGACTGCGTCTTCGTCGACGACCAGGCCCGCAACATCGACGGCGCGACGGCAGTCGGGCTTCAGACCGTTCATTTCAATGTGTGCCGGCCGCGCGAAAGCTATGCCGAGGCGCTTCGCAAACTCGGGCTCGCCGAAGGGAGACTGTCATGAAGGATTCCAATTTCCTGAAGGAAAACAACGCCCGCCACATGTGGCATCCGATGGCGCATCCGGCCGACAGCCTCGCCAACCCGCCGAAGATCATGGTCGGCGGGCACGGCGTAACGATCCGCGATGTCGACGGGCACGAGGCGCTCGACGCGGTCGGCGGCCTCTGGAACGTCAATCTCGGCTTTTCCTGCCAGCCGGTGAAGGACGCCATCGCCGCCCAGCTCGACGTCCTGCCCTATTACTCGACCTTCCGAGGCACTTCCAACGACGCCGTGATCGAGCTCTCCTTCATGCTGCGCGAGTTCTTCGCGCCCGAGGAACTGACGCGCGCCTTCTTCACTTCCGGCGGCTCGGATAGCGTGGAGACCGCGTTGCGCCTGTCGCGCCAGTACCACAAGGTGCGCGGCGAACCGGGCCGCGTGAAGTTCCTGAGCCTCAAGAAGGGCTATCACGGCACCCATTTCGGTGCGGCAAGCGTTAACGGCAATGCCAATTTTCGCACCCCTTACGAGCCGCTGATGGCGGGCTGCCATCACATTCCGGCGCCCTACACCTACCGCAATCCGTTCAACGAGGCCGACCCGGCGAAACTGGCGAAGCTCTGCGCCGCCGCGCTCGAGGACGAAATCGTCTTCCAGGGCGCAAACACCATCGCCGCCTTCATCATGGAGCCGGTGCTCGGCGCCGGCGGCGTCATCCCCCCGCATGAGAGCTTCATGCCGATGGTGCGCGAGATCTGCGACCAGCATGGCATCCTGCTGATCGCGGACGAGGTCATCACCGCCTTCGGCCGCACCGGCGACTGGACCGGCTCGCGCCACTGGGGCGTCAAGCCGGACATGATGTCGACCGCCAAGGCGATCACCAACGGCTTCTTCCCCTTCGGCGCGGTGATGCTGAACGACAAGGTCGCCGAGGTGTTCGAGAAGGACACCTCCGGCCGCGCCGCCATCGGCCACGGCTACACCTATTCAGGCCATCCGGTCGGCGCGGCGGCGGCCATCGCCTGCCTTAAGGAAATCCTGCGCCTGGATGTTGCCGCCAACGCCGGCGCGCGCGGCGCGGAACTCCATGCGGGTCTGCTGAAACTCCAGGAAAAGCACGACATCATCGGCGATGTGCGCGGAGGCCACGGGCTGATGAACGCGCTGGAACTCGTCTCCGACCGCGCCGCCAGGACGCCGATCGACAAGGCCACCATCGGCCGCGTCTACGAGGAAACCTACAAGGCGGGCGTCATGGTGCGCGTCTCCGGCCCCAACATCATCATGTCGCCGCCACTGGTCATCACGGCGGACCACGTCGCGCGGATCGTCTCCGCGCTCGATGTGGGTCTTTCCGCCGCCTGATTGAGTCCGGTTCAGGCTTGGGGAACGATCAGCACGAGGCCGTCGAGATCGGCTGACGCCTTGATCTGGCAGGACAGCCGGCTCGACGGCAGACGCTCGGCCTCTGCGACGTCGAGCATCGCGTCCTCATATTCGCCGGCTTCGCCGGTCGCCTCGCGCCAGGCCTCGTCCACATAGACGTGGCAGGTCGCGCAGGAGAGGTTGCCGCCGCATTCGCCGACGACGCCCGGAACAGAGTTGGCGACGGCCGCTTCCATCATGTTCAGCCCGTTCGCCACTTCGGCCGTGATCTCCCTGTCGGGAAGCTTCCAGGTTACCTTCATTCTCGGCCTCACACGAAATAGACGTAGAAATCGCGCAGCGCGTCGCCTTCGAGGTCCCGCGTCTTCCTGACCTCTTTTTCTTTCATGAAGACGTGGTTGGCGACCAATCCGGCGCCCACGGCCTCGGCCAGCGCCGTGTCGGCGGCGAGGTCGGCGACGGCGCCCTTCAGGTCGATCGACGTGCCTTCCTTCGCGTCGGTCTTCTCGAAGCCGTCGCCGGTTTCCATCGGCGGCAGCGTGTAGCCTTTTTCGACGCCGAGCCGCGCCGCCTGTAGCACCGCGGCGACCGCGGTGTAGGGATTTGCCGTGGCGTCGGCCGTGCGATGCTCCAGCCGCGCCTTCGGCCCGCCTTCAGACGAGATGCGCGTCGTCACGTTGCGGTGGTCGCCGCCCCAGTTGCGCCAGTAACCCGACAGCGAGCCCGGCTGCAGCCGCCGGTAGGAATTCGCCGACGGCGCGATCAGCCCGGCGAGACCCTTGTGGTGGTGCAGCAGGCCGGCGATGCAGCCGCGCGCCAGATCGTTCATGTGGTCCGGCCCGCCCTTCTCGCCCGTCGACAGCGCGTTGCCGCCGGCATCGTCAGTGAAGGAGAAATTGATATGCATGCCCGAACCGCCGGCTTCGGCGATCGGCTTCGGCATGAAGGTCAGTATGATCCCGTATTCGAGCGCGATCTCGCGAGCCATCAGCCGGAACAGCACGATGTCGTCGACCGCCTTGACCGCGTCGTCGAAGGTCAGCGTGTACTCGAATTGCGGCGTGTCGAACTCCGCCGTCATCATCTCTATCGAAAAGCCCAGTTCGTCGGCCACTTCCCAGATGCGGTCGTTGAAGCGCAGCGGGTCGGCGAAAGGACCGGTGCCGTAGACAACGCCGCCCGGGCTGTCATAGGGCACCAGGCTGCCGTTCTCGTCGGCCACCAGCGCGAAAGCCTCCAGTTCGATGCCGACCTTCGGCGTCAGGCCTCGTCTCTGCCAGTCGGCGACAGCGCGCTTCAACGCGCCGCGAGGGCAGAGCGCCAACGGCAGGCCCTCGACGTCAAGAAGATCGCCGATGACGATCCTGGTATCTTTTTCCCACGAGTCGCGGATGTCGTCATGTCGCCAGACCAGCTCCATGTCGGGCAGTCCCTGCAGCACCATCGCGCCGGGCGCGTGCAGCAGCAGGTCGCGGTCGTAATGGACGCCGAAGGTGGAGCGGCAGAACCGCGTCGAGGCGTCGCCGATCTTGGAGCCGGGCAGGTACTTGCCGCGCATGATACTCAGGTGATCGCAGAACACGGCGCGCAATCTGGTTTTCATCGGCTTCCCCTCAGGCCATTTCCACCGTGACCGGCAGGTTCTTGATACCACCGACGAAATTGGAGCGGAGAAATTTGTGCGGCCCGGCCGGCTCGATCGACTTGATCCGCCGCGCCAGTTCCTGGAACAGCACCCGCACTTCCAGCCGCGCCAGCCACATGCCGAGGCAGACATGCGGTCCGCCCTGTCCGAACGACACGTGCCGGTTCGGCGTGCGGTAAAGGTTCACCCGGAACGGCTCCTCGAACGCCTCCTCGTCGCGGTTGCCGGACGCGAACCACAAGAGCACCTTGTCGCCTTCGCGGATCGTCTTGCCGTGCGTCTCGAAATCCTGCGTCGCGGTGCGGCGGAAATAGAGCGCCGGCGTCGCCCAGCGGATGATCTCGTCCGGCGCCGTCTCCCACACGGAAGGATCCGACTGCATCTGGCCGAGCAGTTCCGGCTGGTGGCACAACGCCTCGAGGCCGGCGGCGATGGAGTAGCGCGTCGTGTCGTTGCCGGCCGCGACCAGCAGGCAGAAGAAATTGCGGAACTCGGTTTCCGAGATCGTCTCGCCGTCCGGCCCCGGCTTCAGGATCAGGTGCAGCACGCCCTCGGTATCGCCGGCGGCCGCCTTTTTCGCCATCAGGTCCTTGGCGTAGGCATAGAGATCGGCGCCGGCCGGCGAATTGAACGGCATCATCCGGAACTCGTCCGTCTCCATCCTGTCGAGCACGTGGTCGGTGAAATCCGGGTCGGTGTTAGCGATCAGCGCGTCGCCCTTTTCCACCAGCCAGGGCAGGTCCTCGTCCGGCGTGCCGATGATCCGGCCGAGCATGCGCATCGGCAATTGCCGCGCGATTTCCTTGGTGGCGTCGAACGTGCCGAGCGGAAGCGCCTGGTCGAGGATCTCGTCACAGAGCGCGCGGATATCCTCCTCGAACTGCGCGATCACCGGCTTGGAAAATGCCTTGGCGACCTTGATCCTGGTCTTCATGTGCTCCGGCGCGTCGGTCTCCTGGAAGGTGCGGCGCGCCAGATACTCCTCGTAGGACTGGTCTTCCATGCGGATGCCGCGCGCCGAGGAGAACACCGCCGGATTGCCGTTCATCGCCAGGATGTCGGCGTGGCGCGTCACCGACCAGAAGCTTTCTCCGCCGCTCCACTCGGTCCAGTGCAGCGGATCTTCCCTGCGCAGCCGCGCGAACGTGTTGTGCGGAGGGCCTTCGGTGAAGGTGTCGTGGCTGGTCAGGTCGGCATGGCCGTCGTCGGTCGGAACCCAGACTGTCACGATGTCTCCTTCCCATGCGCGAATTTGTGTATATTATGCGAGGCTATAAATATGTAAATAAGATTCTGCGGGACCCCTGTGCATCTGGCAATCCTGATGACCAACACGGATGAGAGCGCCTTTGCGCAGCGTCATCCCAGGGACGGCGAGAAATTCGCCGCGCTGATCGCCAGCGCGCGGCCGGACTGGACCGTCGAGGTCTTCCCGGTGAAGGACGGCGTCTTTCCCGACGACCTCGCCGCCTTCGACGGTTTCCTGATCACCGGCAGCCCGGCCTCCGTCCACGACGGCGAGCCGTGGATCGACGGGTTGCTCGCCATGATCCGCGAGATCTCGGGCCGCAAGATGCCTCTGTTCGGCGCTTGTTTCGGCCATCAGGCAATCGCCCTGGCGCTGGGCGGCAAGGTGGAGAAGAACCCGGATGGCTGGGTTTTCGGGCTGACGCAGGCCGAACTGGTCGATCGCGCCCCATGGACGGAACCGCTCGGCGGGACTCTCTCCCAATACGGCGCTCATATCGAGCAGGTGACGCAACTGCCGGAAGACGCGCGCGTGCTGATCGCCTCGGCAGCCTGCCCCGCCGGCGGCTTCGCGATCGGCGACCATGTCTTCACGACCCAGAACCACCCCGAAATGACCCCGGAATTCATCGCCGCGCTGATCGAGGAACTCGGCCCCAAACTGGGCGAGGAGGTCATCGAAAAGGCCCGCGCGTCGCTTGACCGGAAAGCCGACTACGCCGTTTTCGCTGAGAGCATCGCCCGCTTTTTCGAGCATGCCGTCAGCCGACGGCAGCCAACAGATCCATGACCGTCCCGCGGTCGTAGTTGAAATGGGTCTCCATCGCGGCCTCGGCCTCCTCGCGCCGGTGCGTGGCGATCAGCGCGGCAATAGCGCGATGGTCCTTCGCCGACGCTTCCACCGACCCCGGATAGCGGTAGCGCGCCCTGTAATAGGCCATCAGCTTGCGTGCATTCGTCTTGATCAGGTCGACAAGGAACGGGTTTCCCGCCGCCCGCGCGATCACCTCGTGGAAGCGCAGGTTGAGCTGGTAATACTCCGCCGGGCGGCTCGATCCGAATTCCGCCGCGTGCTTTTCGCAAGCCTGCACGATCGCTTCCAGTTCCCGCGCCAGATCCGGCGTCAGCCGCCGCGCCGCCAGCCCCGCCGCCTGCGCCTCGAGACGCGCATGCACCTCGATGATGCCGAGAAATTCCTCCAGCGTCGGCTTGAACAGCACCGCGCCCTTGCGCGCGTGCCGCTGCACCAGACCCGCCGTCTCCAGCCGGATCAGCGCTTCGCGCACCGGCGTGCGCGACACGCCGTGCTGCTCGATCAGCGACTGTTCGTCGATGGCGTCGCCCGGCCCGATCCTGCCCTCGTCGATAGCGGTCAGGATCGCCTCGATCACCGTCTCGGTCTGCCCGGCCATATGCCTCCCCGGATATTTGGATAGCGCCGCTGCGTATATATAACGCCCGGGGTCCAATCCCAACTGCAACTGCCCGGTTAGAGTTTCAATCCGTCGAGCTCGTTCAGGAGATCGAGCAGCGCCTCCAGCTTGTCCTTGCCGAGATGGTCCCGCAGCCGCGCCATGATGCGCTCGCTCTCGGCCATATTGCCCGCGATCAGCGCCCGGCCTTGCGCCGTGATGGTGATCTGCAACCGGCGGCCGTCGGTCGGATGCGCCGTCCGGTGGACATAGCCCTTGTCGGCCAGCGTCTGCAGGATGCGGGTCAGGCTCGGCAGCAGCAGGCAGGACCGTTCGGCGATCTCGGTCGGGTCCATGTTGCCGTTCTCGTCCAGCACGCGCAGCACACGCCATTGCTGCTCGGTCACCCCGACGTCCGCCAGCATGGCGCGGATCGGCCCCATCACCTTTTCGCGGGCGCGCAGCAGCGCGATCGGCAGCGAGCGCGCCGTCGCGAGCGCGGCGGCGGGTTTGACGGTATCGCTTTGCTTTTCCATATTGAACTTTCTGCCTTTCCCATGTGCATAAGGCAATAAGCTTGCGCCAGGCCGGGTCACTTGACTCGCAAGCCCGATAAAGTTAACAAGTTAACTAGTTTTACGGCGAGGGAGGAGCCCATGCCGCACATCATGGTCGATTATTCCGCCAACATGGAAGAGGCGGTCGATATCGCGGCGCTTTGCGAAGTGCTGCGCAGGACCGGCATCGAGACCGGCGTCTTCCCGATGGCCGGCATCCGCGTCCGCGCCTTCAGGGCCGATCACGTCGCCATAGCCGACGGCGACCCGCGTCACGGCTATATCGACATCTCCGTGCGGCTGCGTGGCGGGCGCTCTTTCGAGGCGCGCAAGGAAGCGACCGAACGGCTTTTCGCCGCCGCGAAAGCCTTTCTCGATCCGGTGATCGCCTCGATGCCAATGGCTCTGTCGATGGAAATGCGCGACATCGACCCGGAGCTGAGCCCGAAACTGAACACGATACGCGACCATTTGAAGGAAGGCTGATCGTTGACCACGCTTGAACAGAACCTCGAAAAGCTCTCCATCTATCTCGCCCGCTTCCGGGAACAGGGAGTCCTGAACCAGATCGGAGGCGAGGCCCGCCCCGCGATCTCCGGCGCCACATTCGACAATCATTCGCCGGTGGATGAATCCTTCATCTGCAAGGTCGCCCGCAGCGGCGCGGCCGACATCGACGCTGCGGCGAAGGCTGCAAAGGAGGCTTTCCCCGCCTGGCGCGATCTCGATGCGGTGAACCGGAAAAAGATCCTGCACCGCATCGCCGACCGCATCGTCGCGCGCGCCGACGAGATCGCGATCGCCGAATGCTGGGATACCGGCCAGGCGCATCGTTTCATGTCAAAGGCTGCGCTGCGCGGCGCCGAGAACTTCCGCTTCTTCGCCGACCGCGCCCCGTCGGCCCGCGACGGCCAAACGCTGCCCTCTCCGACGCTGCTCAACGTCACCACGCGCCTGCCGATCGGCCCCGTCGGCGTCATCACGCCGTGGAACACGCCCTTCATGCTGTCGACCTGGAAGATCGCCCCGGCGCTCGCCGCCGGCTGCACCGTGGTCCACAAGCCGGCCGAGTTCTCGCCGGTCACCGCCCGCATCCTGATGGAGATCGCCGAGGAGGCCGGCCTTCCCGCCGGCGTCTGGAACCTCGTCAACGGCTTCGGCGAGGAGGCCGGCAAGGCGCTGACCGAGCATCGCGACATCAAGTCCATCGCCTTCGTCGGCGAAAGCCGCACCGGTTCGATGATCATGAAGCAGGGCGCCGACACCCTGAAGCGCGTCCATTTCGAACTCGGCGGCAAGAACCCGGTCGTCGTCTTCGACGACGCCGATCTCGACCGCGCGCTGGATGCGGCGATCTTCATGATCTATTCGCTCAACGGCGAGCGCTGCACCTCGTCGTCGCGCCTGCTGGTGCAGGATACTATCGCCGACGAATTCCAGCAGAAGCTGGTCGAGCGCGTCAACCGCATCAAGGTCGGCCATCCGCTCGACCCGGCGACAGAGATCGGCCCGCTGATCCACAAGACCCATTTCGACAAGGTCACCTCCTATTTCGACGTCGCGAAAGCCGACGGCGCGACAATCGCCGCCGGCGGCGAGGCGGTCGGAGGCAAGGGCTACTACGTCCGGCCGACGCTCTTTACCGGTGCCGCGCCGACCATGCGCGTCGCGCAGGAGGAAATTTTCGGCCCTGTGCTGACCGCGATTCCCTTCAAGACCGAGGAGGAGGCGCTCGAGATCGCCAACGGCGTCGAATACGGCCTGACCGGCTATGTCTGGACCAACGACCTGACCCGCGCCCTGCGCTTCACCGACAAGCTCGAAGCGGGCATGATCTGGGTGAACTCGGAAAACGTCCGCCACCTGCCGACGCCCTTCGGCGGCGTCAAGGCCAGCGGCATCGGCCGCGACGGCGGCGACTGGTCGTTCGAATTCTACATGGAGCAGAAGCACATCGGCTTCGCCACCGGGCAGCATCACATTCCGCAGCTTGGAATGTAGGATCGGGAGGAAGAACATGGGCGAAATCGTACTGGCGGCCAAGGTGACGCACGTCCCGACACTCCAGATGTCGGAGCAGGAAGGACCGATCAAGGGCAAACGCCAACCGGCGATCGACGGCCATCTGGAGATCGCCCGGCGCGCCAAGGCGCTCGGTGCCGATACGGCGGTCGTGTGCGACACCCACTGGCTGGTGAATGCGGGCTTCCACATCAACGCCAACCACCGCTTCAAGGGGCTGCTGACGTCCAGCGAGTTTCCGCAGTTCATCCGCGACATGCCTTATGACCACCGGGGCAACCCGGAGCTGGGCGACGCCATCGCCGAAAAGGCGTCCGAACTCGGCGTCTACACGCTCTCCCACCACCTTGACTCGCTGGACCTGGAATACGGCACCCTGGTCCCGATGCATTTCATGAGCCGCGAGCACGACATGAAGGTCGTCTCTGTCTCGGCCTTCTGCACCGTCCACGACCACGACGAGAGCCGGACGGTCGGCGAGGCGATTCGCGCCGCGGTCGAGGCCTCGGACTCGAAGGTGTTGCTGCTCGCGTCCGGCTCGCTCTCCCACAAGATCTGGTCGAACAGGGAATACGCGCCGAACAACGGCACCTTCACCATCTCGTCCGAGTTCAATCGCCAGGTCGACCTGATGGTGCTGGAGATGTGGAAGCGTGGCGACCACGCCACTTTTCTGAAGATGCTGGGCGACTATTCCAGGCATTGCTCGGGCGAAGGCTCGATGCACGACACGGCGATGCTCTATGGCGCTCTCGGCTGGGACGCATATACAGGCAAATGCGAGATCGTGACCGAGTACTTTCCGAGCTCCGGCACCGGGCAGACCAATGTGATCTTCCCGGTCATCTGACGCGCGGCACGAAAACGAGAAGAACCCGAGAAGAACAGATGTCGATCCCCGCACCCGTCCTCTATCCGCCCTTCAATATCGTGCGCCTGTCCCATGTCGAACTTGCGGTGACGGATCTGGCGAAAAGCCGCGCCTTCTATGTCGATACGCTGGGCCTCCAAGTCACCGACGAGACCGCGAACATCATCTATCTGCGCGCGATGGAGGAACGCGGCCATCACTGCATCGTCCTGCGCAAGGGCGACGCGGCTGTCGCCCGCGACCTCGGCTTCAAGGTCTTCGACGAGGAGGACCTCGACAAGGCCGAGCACTTCTTCAAGGCAAGAGGCCTGCCGGTCGAATGGGTCGAGCGGCCCTACCAGTCGCGCACCTTCCGCACCCGCGATCCGCACGGCATTCCGCTGGAATTCTACTCGCGCATGGACCGCCTGCCGCCGATCCATCAGCAGTACAAGCTCTATCGCGGCGTCAAGCCGCTGAGAATCGACCACTTCAACTGCTTCACACCGAATGTCGACGAATCGGTCGCCTTCTACAACGAGATCGGTTTCCGCGTGACCGAATACACCGCGGACGAGGAGACCGGACGGCTCTGGGCGGCCTGGACCCACCGCAAGGGCGGCGTGCACGACATCGCCTTCACCAACGGTCGCGGTCCGCGCCTCCACCACACGGCATTCTGGGTCCCGACGCCGCTCAACATCATCGACCTGCTGGACCTGATGGCCACCACCGGCTGGGTCTCCAACATCGAGCGCGGGCCGGGCCGGCACGGCATTTCCAACGCCTTCTTCCTCTACATCCGCGATCCCGACGGCCACCGCATCGAGATCTATTGCTCCGATTATCAGACGGTCGATCCCGACCTCGAGCCGATCAAGTGGGACCTCAAGGACCCTCAGCGCCAGACCCTGTGGGGCGCGCCCGCGCCGCGCTCCTGGTTCGAGGAAGGCAGCCTGTTCGAAGGCACCGACATCGTCGAGCCGAGCCTGAAGGCCCAACCCATAGTAGCCCCGTAAAGGTATTCCCATGCGCTGGACCGACTTCTCCGACTGGGGCCGCAGGGTCTCCGACTGGGCCGCAAACTACCACGAGACGCTGCGCTCGCGTCCCGTGCGCGCCCGCACCGCGCCGGGCGCCATCGCCGGCGCCCTTCCCCCCGCTCCGCCCGAGGCGGCGGAACCGATGGAGGCGATCTTCGCCGACTTCGAAAATATCGTGATGCCCGGCATCACCCACTGGCAGCACCCGCGCTTCTTCGCCTATTTCCCGGCCAACGCCGCGCCGGCCTCCGTTCTGGCCGAATTCCTCGTCTCGGCGATTGCGCCGCAATGCATGCTGTGGCAGACCTCGCCCGCTGCCACCGAGATGGAAACGGTGATGCTCGACTGGCTGCGCCAGGCCATCGGCCTGCCGGACGGATTCGCCGGCGTGATCCAGGATTCGGCCTCTTCTGCGACGCTCGCCGCGGTGCTGACCATGCGCGAGAAGGCGCTTTCCTGGGACGGCAACGCATCGGGTCTCGCCGGCCAGAAGCCGCTGCGCGTCTATTGCACGGCGGAGGTCCACACCTCCATCGACCGCGCCATCTGGGTGTCGGGAATCGGCGAGGCCAATCTGCGCCGTATCCCGATTCGCGGTCCGAATCGCGGCATGGATGCCGAAGCGCTCGACGCCGCGATCCGCGAGGACATCGACGCCGGTTTCCAGCCGGCCGGCGTGATCGCCTGCATCGGCGGCACCGGCGTCGGCGCGATGGACGATCTGGCAAAGGTCATTCCCGTCGCCCATGCTCACGGGCTCTATGTCCATGTCGACGCGGCCTGGGCGGGCGCGGCGATGATCTGCCCGGAGTTCCGTCACTTCTGGAAAGGCGTTGAGCAGGCCGATTCCGTTGTCTTCAATCCTCACAAATGGCTCGGCGCGCAGTTCGACTGTTCCGCCCATTTCGTCCGCACGCCCGAGGACCTCGTGCGCACGCTGGCGATCCAGCCGGAATATCTGAAAACCCACGGAGCCGAGGGCATCATCAACTATTCGGAATGGTCCGTGCCGCTCGGCCGCCGCTTCCGCGCCCTGAAGATCTGGTTCCTGATCCGCGCCTATGGCCTCGACGGCCTGCGCGTCATGATCCGCAATCATGTCGCCTGGTCGCACGCCCTTGCCGAAAGGCTGCGCGCCGAGCCCGATTTCGAGATCGTCACCGATCCTGTCCTCTCGCTGTTCTCGTTCCGCTATCGCCGCGACGGCGCGGAACCCGACGCGCTCAACCTGGCGCTGGTAACCGCCATCAACAATGACGGCCGCATCTACCTGACCCAGACCCGCGTCGACGGAAAGCTGGTCGTCCGCTTCACGG
>JBAQHA010000280.1:0-2538 GCA_049288075.1 Oricola sp. | reverse complement strand
GGTTGGTGGATGGGCAAGGCGAGGAGATCGGCGCGGCCTCCGCCCAGGCGGATTTGCCAGCCGGGATGAGCTTCGTCGAGCTGCCCTTCCCCGGCGCCCAGATCGGCGGGCACGCCGTGGATGGCCCCTACCTGGTGACGGGATTGAGCCTCTACCTGGACGGCGCTCCGGGCGGGGCAGTTGTGCTCCAGGATGCCCATCGCAGCATGGCTTATCTGGCCAGCCAGTTCGAGACGCCGCTGCACTTCTCTGCCTTGCCCGACCTGCACCTGATGCCGGGTGAGAGCCTGCAGCCCGCCTTCAATGTGCGCGATTATGCCCAGCATGCCAGCCTGGGCTCCGACCAGCTGAGCTACGTGGTCGTGCGCAACAGCAATCCGGGCGCGGGCGTGGCCCTGGAAAGCGATGGGGGCCTTGCCATCCAGCCTCAGGAAGGCTTTAGCGGAGCCAGCCAGGTAGCGATCGAGGCCAGCGATGGGCAGGTGGCGGTACAGGACACCTTCTGGGTGAGGGTGGGCTGGGCCTCGCAGGTCTACCTGCCGGCAATCGCCAGCAACAGCTATGCCACCAGCCAGACTGCCGAACGCGATTACTGGCGGACTGCGCTGAAAGAAAACTGGGACGGCGTGGATGCCACCTATCCCAGCTGGCAATACGGTTGGGGCATTCTTTCGCAATATCCCGGCTACTATTGGGGGCCGCGCGATTGCGATGCTTACTCCGGGCAATACAGCGGCTGGGCCTTCGGCACGCGCAGCCTTGGCGTGGAGATAATGCCCTGCGGCGCAAACTACCTGGATGCCGGGCGGGGTACCATGACGACCATGCCAGAACATGACCCTTACCATAACAAAACGGTGAACCTGGAGTTTGCTGCCGCTGCCGAGCTACGCATGAAGGTAAAGACCGACCTGGACGCCGGCGACCAGATCTGTGCGCTGGTTGCCAAAGACGACCATTATAAGCTGGAGGAATATTTCGGCGCCTGCCGCACTGGGCAGACCAATGGCTGGGAAGACCTGGTGTTAGACCTGGCAAACGTGCCCTCGCTGGGCAACATTTTGGGGTACAAAGACGTGCGCGTGGCGCTGGATTTCCAGTCAGACGGCTCAGGCTCCCGCCCGTTTGGCGCCTACGTGGACGACTTGCAGCTGCGGGTCTGCCTGCGCGGCTTGCCGTGCAGCCCGGCGGGCGCCCCTGCGCCGGCTCCGGTGGCGGGCAGCGTCGGCGGCGGCTACACCATCCCGGAGTACACCAGCGTGGAGACAGCCCTGGGCGTAGAGTCGGACGGGCGCATCCACGTCTTGTGGACGGGCGAGCTGGCTTATTTTGATGAAGATTATACGCGCAGAAAGTTTGTGTTCTATTCCACCTCGACAGATGGCGTCCACTGGACGCCGGCCCAGGCGATCAATGACAACGGTTCGACGCCAATCCTGCGGGTGGATAACACCCGCCATATCGTCCACCTGATCTACCAGGGATTGGATGGCTTGATGCACCACACCGTCTCGGGTGGGGTTATCTCTCCAGCCCAGGTGATTATATCTTCCGGCGGCAGCCCGAAGGTGGCGCTGGATCCCGCCACCGGCTACCTGCACATGGTCTGGCTGCAGGGCTATCTTTTCGACGACGGTATCGGAATGGAATATCGCACCCGCACCCTGTACGCCTACTGGGATGGCGCGCGCTGGTCTGCCCCGCTGTACCCGATCAACAACCTGGATACCGGTAAATCCAACCTGGCAGTCGCTCCTGGTGAGGGGGTGATGCTGGCCTGGTTCCAGGATTGGCAGGCAGGGCTGAGCGGGGGCACCGGCGCGGATGAACCCCGCCTGGCGCGGACGGCTTACGGGCCGGGGCTGGGTGAATTTCCCTTGCGCCAGGCTGCCAGCGGTTATTACCCCGTGCCCGAGAACGATGAAGACATCCTGCTGGTCTACACAGGGGTGGGTGGGAAGTTCTACCTGGTCACCAATCACTTCATGTGGCCCACCCATTCGCGGGTGTATCGCTATACCTGGGAAAACGGGGTCTGGTCGGCTCCGGTGGACGTATCGGGCAATACCCAATCTTATGCGTATCCCTGGTACGTGGGTACAGCCGCCAGCCAGTCGAAGGTTGTCTACCATTACAAGATCGACGGGGTGAGCATGCTGCGGGTTGAGACAGACGGCGTCCTGGGCCCGCCCGAAAACCTGGATACCTATATCGCCGGTTTGGGGTATGCGGGTGTCTACTCGGTGGTGGTGGACGAGGCCGGAGAGGTGCACCTGCTGGTGGGGAAGGATGGGGAAAGCAAGCTATATTACCTGCGCCGGTAAGGGAATTGGTGTAGTCCAAAATGGGCGGAGCAAGGGTACCCTTTCCCAGGCTGGGCGCGTTTCTTTTGCTCCGCCCCTACAAAAGACTCTGTGCTCTCTGTGTCTCCGTGGTGATTATTGCCTTAGCTCGAAGCTCTCGCCGGAGGTGAAGATCCGCCTGGCATCCGGGCGCAGCAGGGTAAGCCGCCCGCCGCCGTAGACCGTCCACTTGCCC
>JBAQHA010000279.1:0-8836 GCA_049288075.1 Oricola sp. | reverse complement strand
GAGCAGTTCTTCGATGACCTTGGCCAATATGGCCTGCGCCCCGGCGAATTCTCCACCTTGCTGGTAATCGCCAACAATCCGCGCATCCGCCAGGGCGTTCTGGCGCAGAAACTGCGCATTAAGCCTGCCCACATGACCAAGCTGATCCGGGCGTTCGAGGAACGCGGGCATGTCGAGCGCGTCATACCGGATCACGATAGGCGGTCGGTGGAACTGTGCCTGACCGAAGCCGGCCGCGATTTCATCGCCAGGCACCGGCTTCAATTCGCGGCGCACGAGGCCAAATTGCCATCCTCCCTCACCCTGGCGGAGACGGACACGCTGAAAAGGCTTCTGCGCAAATATGTCGGCATCGCCCTGGAGGACGGACAATGAACTTCGACGCCCTGACCGCCTTCGACATCCACACCCACGCCGAGGAGCCCTGCTGCGGCCCGCGCGACGACGGCTATGACGAGTTCCAGGCCGGCATGGCCAACTACTTCAAGAACCCCGCCGGAGCGAAGGGCATGCTGCCGACCGTCCAGGACACGGCGGCCTATTACCGCGAGCGCAATATCGGCTGCGTGATCTTCCCCGTCGACGCCGAGCGCGAGACCGGCTTCCGCCGCTATTCCAACGAGGAAGTCGCCCGCATCGCCGCCGAGAATTCCGATATCATGATCCCCTTCGCCTCCATCGATCCGGCGAAGGGAAAGGTCGGCGCCCGCGAGGCGCGCCGCCTGGTGCGCGAGTTCGGCGTTCGCGGCTTCAAGTTCCACCCGACCATGCAGGGCTTCTACCCGAACGACCGTGTCGCCTATCCGCTATACGAGGCGATCCAGGACGAAGGCGCGGTCACGCTGTTCCACACCGGCCAGACCGGTGTCGGCGCCGGGATGCATGGCGGCATGGGCATGCGGCTGAAATACTCCAATCCGATGTATCTCGACGACGTCGCCGTCGATTTTCCGGACCTGAAGATCATTCTCGCCCACCCCTCCTTCCCCTGGCAGGAGGAGGCGCTGTCGGTGGCGACCCATAAGCCGAACGTCTACATCGACATGTCGGGCTGGTCGCCGAAATATTTCCCGAAGATATTGATCCAGTACGCCAACACCATCCTGAGGAAAAAGATGCTGTTCGGCTCGGACTGGCCGGCGATCACGCCGGACCGCTGGCTCGACGACTTCGAAAAGATCGAGATCAGGGATGAGGTGCGTCCCCTGATCTTGAAAGAGAACGCGAGAAAGTTGCTCGCTCTCTAAGTTCCCACGCATCACGGGAGGAAAACCGATGAAAAAACTGCTTACTGCATTCCTTGCGGCGTCGGCCATCGTAGTCGGCGGCGCAACCATTTCCGACGCGCGCGAACTGCGCGTCGCGCCCGCCGCGCCGCCGGCCCATCCGGCCAACGGCACGCTCTATACCAACTTCATGAAATACCTGCCGGAAGAATCCGAAGGCCGCCTCACCGCGACCATGCTCGGGCCGGAAGTGGTCAATCTCGGCCAGATGAAGGACGCGCTGCAGAGCCAGGTCGCCGAAGTGGGCAACTTCCTGCCGCTCTACTATCCGGCGGAACTGCCCTACATGGCGCTCGCCGGCGAACTGTCGCTCACCTCGGGCAACAGCCAGGCGGCCGCGGCGGCGATGACCCAGTGGATCGTCGAGTGCGAGCCCTGCCAGCAGGAGATGAAGGCTTTCGGCTTCGTCTATCTCGGCTCGGGCGCATCCGACGTCTACGAGATCCTGTCCACCAAGCCGGTGCATTCGGTCGAAGACCTGAAGGGCTTGCGCCTTCGTTCGGGCGGCTCTCCATGGGCCCGTTTCGCCGAGCATTTCGGCGCCGTGCCCGCGCAGATCTCGGTCAACGACACGTTTGAATCGATCAGCCAGGGCGTCGTCGACGGCTCGATGGCCTCGATTGCCGACCTGATCTCGTTCCGTCTGGTCGACGTGATCAAGAACGTGACCTACGTGCCGCTTGGCCTCTATCAGGCGACCTCGGACTTCATGACCTCCGGAGTGACCTGGCAGAGCCTGTCGGTCGAGGACCGTGCGGCGATGGCGCGCGCGGCGAACCGTGCGAACACCGACTTCACCAACCGCTGGGGCCACGAAATGCCCGTCGCGGCTGAGGAAGCGGCCAAGGCAGCCGGTATCGAGATCCACCAGGCCGACGACGCCTTCGTGCAGGCCGTGAAGGATTTCGTCGCGACCGAATCGGCGACCGCCGTTTCCATCGCGAAGGAACGCTTCAACATCGCCGATGCGGACGAACGCGTCGCCCGCTTCCAGGAGCTTTATTCCAAGTGGGAGGCGGTCGCCAACGAGGTCAACAACGACCCCGCGGAAATGGCGAAACGCATCTATGACGAGGTCTGGTCGAAGGTGGATTACGCCACCTACGGCATGTGATGACACAGCGCCGCCGGGCCCGCCCGGCGGCGCATCCTCGCGCACCACTGGGAGGAATTGATGAACCGTCTTGAACGGATCGAGGACGGCGCGCTGTCGCTGCTCGCGTTCCTGGGCGCCATTGCGACGCTCGCACTGATGCTTCACGTCGCGGTGGACATCACGCTGCGCAATCTTGTCAACCGTCCGGTCCCGGCGACCTTCGAGATCGTGACGAATTACTACATGGTGGCGCTCGCCTTCATTCCGCTGGCATGGATCGAGAAGCAAGGTGGCATGGTGCAGGTGGAAATCATCGATGGTTTCCTCAGCCCCCGCATGCGGCTCCTGTCCGACCGGGTGGTCGCGCTTGTCTCGATGCTGGTCTACGGCGTACTCGCCTGGGTGACGCTGCAGGTCGCGCTGCGCAACTCGGCGATCGGCAGCTACCTGTTGACGAACAACGTCCGCGTGCTGACCTGGCCGGCCTACTGGATTCCTCCCGTCGGCTTTGCGCTCGCCGCGCTGACCACCTTCATCCGTCTCATTTCTCCCGCCGAGGAACCCAAGGAATGAACATCACCATCGGGTTCGCCGGCGTCGCCATCCTGTTCGTCCTGCTGGCGCTGCGCGTGCCCGTCGCCATCAGCTTGATCGGCGTCTCGTTCGGCGGCGTCGCCTTCATGCTCGGCCTGACGCCGGCCATCGGCATCGTGTCCAACACGCCCTTCTCTTTCATCGCCAACTGGACACTCTCTGCAGTGCCGATGTTCCTGCTGATGGGCTTCATCTCCTATCACGCGGGACTGACCGCGGGGCTGTTCGAGGCCGCCAAGGCGGTGCTGCGCCGCGTACCCGGCGCGCTCGCAATCTCCTCGATCTTCGCCTGCTCGGGCTTTGCGGCGGTTTGCGGCTCGTCGCTGGCGACTGCGGCAGCCATGGGACGCATCGCCATCCCGGAAATGGTAAAGTCCGGCTATTCGCCGAGCTTCGCCACAGGCTCGATCGCCGCCGGCGGCACCATCGGCGCGCTGATCCCGCCCTCGATCCTGATGATCGTCTACGGCGTCTTCGCCGAGACCTCGATCACCAAGGTCTTTGTCGGCGGCGTCGGCATCGGCCTGCTCACGGCGTTGTCCTACTCGATCGTCGTGCTGCTCACCTGCTGGTTGCGCCCCGATATCGCGCCGCCGCGCCCGCTCGACGCGGAGGGTTTGAACGCCCGAAAGGCGCTCCTCAACATCTGGCCGGTGCTGTTGCTGATGGGAATCGTCTTCGGCGGCCTTTTCTCGGGCGTCTTCACCGCGACCGAGGCCGGCGCCGTCGGCGCGCTGGGCGCCATCCTGATCGCCCTTGTGACGCGGCGGCTCACATGGCCGATCTTCAGGACCTCGATGATCGAGACGCTGATGACCGCGTCGTCCCTTTTCATCATCGGCGTCGGCGCCGCGATGTTCACCCGCTTCCTCGGGCTGACCGGCCTGTCCGGCTTCCTCGCCAGCACCGTCAGCGGGCTCGACCTCGGCTACTACCAGCTGATGATCATCGTCGTCGTGATCTACCTGATCCTCGGGATGTTCATGGAGCCGTTCGGCGCGATGCTGGTCACGCTGCCTGTGCTGCTGCCGATCTTCAGCGTCGCCCAGATCAACCTGGTGTGGTTCGGCGTGCTTCTGGTCAAGCTTCTGGAAATCGGCATGATCACGCCGCCGGTGGGCATGAACGTCTTCGTGATACGAAACGTGGCCTCGGAATACGCCACGGTGGTGCAGATCTTCAGGGGGGTGATCCCTTTCCTGGTCGCCGACATTTTCGTCGTCGCCACGGTCATCATCTGGCCGGACATCGTGATGTTCCTGCCGTCGCTGATGAATTGACGACGGCCGACCGACCCCGGGCGCTGGCTCCCTTGCGCCCGGGGCCTTATTCGTGATGCGAACGGATCAGAACGGCAAGCCGACGTAGTTTTCGGCCAGCGACCCGAGCGCTTTCTCCGACGAGAACAGATATTCGAGATCGGTGTCCTGCAGCTTCCTGTCGTAGGGGATCGAGTCCGGGAAAGTGTGCAGCAGCGTCGTCATCCACCACGAGAAACGCTGCGCCTTCCATACCCGCGCCAGCGCCTTGGCCGAGTAGTTCTCCAGCCCCCGATCGTCGCCGCTCTTATAGTGATCGACCATCGCGTGGTAGAGATAGTAGATGTCGGAAGCGGCGCTGTTCAGCCCGCGCGCACCCGTCGGCGGCACGATATGCGCCGCGTCGCCCGCCAGGAACAGGTTGCCGTAGCGCATCGGCTCGGCGACGAAGGAGCGCAACGGCGCGATCGACTTCTCGATCGACGGCCCCGTCTCCATCCGCGCCGCGACCTCGTCCGGCAGGCGGCGCTTCAGTTCGGCCCAGAACGCGTCGTCCGACCAGTCCTCGACGGTGTCCGTCAGCGGCACCTGGATGTAATAGCGGCTGAGCACCTGCGAACGCAGCGAGCACAGCGCGAAGCCGCGTTCGTGGCGGGCATAGATCAGTTCCGGCGATACCGGTTTCGTGCGCGACAGCACGCCGAGCCAACCGAACGGATAGACCTTCTCGTATTCGGTCAGCACGTCGCGCGGGATCGACTTCCGGCTGACGCCGTGAAAGCCGTCGGCGCCGATCACATAGTCGCAATCGATGCGCACGACCTCGTCGCCGGCGCGATAGGTCACGTAGGGCGTGTCCGATTTCAGGTCGTGCGGCGTCACGTCGTCGGCGTTGTGGATCACCGCGCCGCTCATCTTGTCGCGCGCCTCGTAGAGATCGCGCGTCAACTCCGTCTGGCCATAGACCACGACGGACGAGCCGCCCGAATGCTTGTGCAGGTCGACGCGGTTCAGAGCGCCCTCGTTGGCGATGAAGAAGCCCTCGTGGATTTCGCCCTCGCGATCCATCCGCTCGCCGCACTGCGCCTCGCGCATCAGTTCGGCGAAACCGTGTTCCAGAACGCCGGCGCGGATGCGGCTGAGAACATATTCGCGGCTGTGCTTTTCGAGCACGACGGTGTCGATGCCCTTCAGGTGCAGAAGCTGCGACAGCATCAGGCCCGACGGGCCGCCGCCGATGATGCAGACTTGGGTTTTCATGTCGTCTCCTCCAGGTTTTGGACGAAACTACCACGGAAAGCGCGGCGATAAATGGACCCGGCAGGCTTTCTCTTGTACAAATCGAACATGACAGACACGCATTCTCCCTCACTCGACGCCCTTCCCGTTCTCAATTGCAACCTGTTCGGCGAGGCCGGCGACCTGCCCGACGTCGTCCATTGCGAGACGATCGAGACGCGCTCGAAACTGCATGACTGGGAATTCGCGCCGCACCGCCACGCGCGCCTGCACCAGGTGCTGCTGGTCCATAGCGGCGGCGGCAAGGCGGCGATGGAAGGCGAGACAAGCGCGCTCTCGCCGATGACGATGGTCAACGTGCCGCTCGGCTGCGTGCACGGCTTCACGTTCACGCCGGGTACGATCGGCTGGGTCGTCACCATCGCCGCCGAAATGATCGACGAGGCGCTGGAGCCGTCGGAGGGCTTGAGGCCCGTCCTCGCCCGGCCGGCGGTGCTGCCCGCTACCGAGCCGATCCGCGCGATCATGGAGCAGATTTTCGGCGAATATGCCGGCCGCGATTTCGCCCGCGCGCAGGTGTTGCGCGCTCTCACCGGCGTGCTGCTCGGCCATGTGGCGCGCAGCCTGTCACAGCACGGCCTCGCCGCCGAAAGCACTGCCGACAGCGGGATATTCCGGAGATTCGAGACGCTGATCGAGGAACACTTCCTCGACCGCTGGCCGGTCGCCGACTATGCGAGCGCGCTCGGCGTGACGCCGACGCATCTGAGCCGCGTCGCCCGTGCCGCCGTCGGCCAGCCCGCGACCCGCGTCATCGAGGACCGCATGATCCGCGAGGCGCGGCGTAATCTCGTCTATACGAACCTGCCGGTCTCGCGCATCGCCTACACGCTCGGATACAACGATCCGGCCTATTTCAGCCGGGTTTTCAGCCAGGCGACGGGCATGTCGCCGCGCGATTTCCGCGAGCGCGTCGAACACGAAAGAGCGGCCGGCTGACCGTCGGCGTCAGATGTCCCGCGCCGTTTCCGCCTCGCGCGCCAGCATTTCCTCCAGCAGGTCCCAGGTCGACGCCGCCTCGGTCTCCGACATCTTGCGCACCGCCTGTCCGGCATGGACCATGACGTGGTCTCCGGGCGAAACCGTCTCGTGTTGCAGCAGGAACAGACTGACCACCCGCTCCACGCCTCTCGCCTCGCATCGCGCCGAAAACGCGTCGCGTTCGAGCACGAGCATGGGAAATCCGAGACACATGGCCAGCCTTCCTTCGTCATCCACCGAAGCGGCGAGAAAAATATTCCAGAATTGACGTATATCACTGACGGGATGCTGCGGGCATAGTCAATTGAAGCGAGCCGTCGCGGGCGACCCGTGGGGAGGAGCGGAGATCTGATGGACATGCCAGTCGCAGTTTCCAGCGCGTCGACGCTCGTTCTCGGGATCGGCAACCTGCTGTTGACCGACGATGGTTTCGGCCCCCATGTCATCCGGATACTCCAGAACGACGGCGATCTCGGCGAGCTTGTCTCGCTGCGCGACGGCGGCACGATCGGCCTGTCGCTGCTCACCGACATCGAGGATTCCGACCAGCTGATCGTCGTCGACGCGGCGGAACTCGGCGAAGCGCCGGGAACGCTGCGGCTGTTCATCGGCCCGGAGATGGACCGCCAACTTGGCGGCAACAAGAAGACCGCGCACGAGGTCGCGCTCGCCGACCTGATGTCGGCCGCGCGCCTTTCCGGCTGCGAACCGGCGCGCCGGGCGCTCGTCGCAGTGCAGCCGGGCTCCACGTCCTGGGGCATGGCGCCGGGACCGGAAGTCGGATCCGCGCTGCCGGCGGCCTGCCGGCTCATCCGTGAATTGATCGAGGAATGGCGCCATGAATGACGGTCCGGCCCTCCCGGCAGGCACACCCGGCGGCTTCGCGCTGAGCCTGCTGCGCGAAATCGCCGTCCGGCTGGCCGTCCTCGCCGAAACCGGCGAACCGCATGCGATCGACCTTACCGGCCTGCCTATGTCGAAACGCGACTGCGAGGAACTGGAAGAGTTGCTCGGCCACGGCGAGGTCGAGGCCGCGCTCGACGTCGCCGGCGAAACCCGGGTCTGGGAAACGCGCTATTCCGGCGTCTGGTGGATCCGCCACATGGGCGCCGGCGACCGTGTCGCCTCGGAACGCATCGAGATCGTCGCGGTTCCCCAGATCCTTTGCGCCGACCCCGCCGACATCGCCGCGGCGGCGCGGCGCTTCGCCGACGACCTGGCGGAGCGAAACGACACAATCCCGCAGGAGGAAAGCGTCCATGTCCCAGCATGAAACCATCGGCGACCTGCTCGCCAAACGCGGGATCTCGAGGCGCGCGCTGCTGAAATACGCCGGTTACCTGGCGAGCGCGATGGCGCTGCCGCCGACCGCTTCGACCGCCATGGCCCAGGCGCTTGCCAATGCGCGCCGCCAGTCGGTGATCTGGCTGTCCTTCCAGGAATGCACCGGCTGCACGGAATCGCTGTCGCGCTCCTTCTCGCCGACGCTGGAGGACATGATCTTCGACCTGATCTCGCTCGAC
The DNA here is from genome assembly GCA_049288075.1 of Oricola sp. GTDB lineage: Bacteria > Pseudomonadota > Alphaproteobacteria > Rhizobiales > Rhizobiaceae > Oricola. The sequence goes on along the minus strand of JBAQHA010000279.1, from coordinate 798 downwards.
TATCACGAGACGCTGCAGGCGGTGTCCGGTTTCGCGGCCGAGGAAGCCCGCAAGCAGGCGATGGAGGAGAACAAGGGCAAATATGTCGTCGTCGTCGATGGCTCGGTCTCGACCAAGGACGGCGGCATCTATTCGACCAATGCCGGCAAGACCAACCTGGAGACATTGCAGGAAACGGCGAAGGACGCGCTGGCGATCATATCGGTGGGCACCTGCGCCGCCTTTGGCGGCATTCCGCACGCCAAGCCGAACCCGACCGGCGCGGTCCCCGTCTCCGAGATCATAACCGACAAGCCGATCATCAACATTCCCGGCTGCCCGCCGATCGCCGAGGCGATCGCCGGCACAGTCGCCTATCTGGTGACCTTCGGAAAACTGCCGGAACTCGACCACCTCAACCGCCCGAAGGCCTTCTTCGGCGACACCATCCACGACCGCTGCTACCGCCGCCCCTTCTACGACAAGGGCCTGTTCGCCAAGAGCTTCGACGACGAGGGCGCGCGCAACGGCTGGTGCCTCTACGAGGTCGGCTGCAAGGGCCCGGTCACCTACAACGCCTGCGCGACGCTGAAATGGAACGGCGGCGTCTCCTTCCCGATCCAGTCCGGTCACGGCTGCCTCGGCTGTTCGGAGCCGGATTTCTGGGATCGCGGCGGCTTCTACAAGCCTTTGTCGGCATGGACCGGCGGCAATGCCGCGATCATCGGCGGCGCGGCTGCCGCGGGCGCCGTCGCGGGCGCCGCGTCGGCCATGCTCGCCCGCCGGCGCAGGCACTCGGCCGCCAAGGAGACGGAAGCA
>JBAQHA010000278.1:0-2426 GCA_049288075.1 Oricola sp. | reverse complement strand
TTCCGCGGATACACCGTAGTAGTTGCCTGCCAGCGCGCCGGGCGGCACGTCATCGGTGGTCGGCGCGAACACGGCCCAGGTCATGTAAGCGGCTTCGGTGGTGCCTATATCGATGCCGTATTTCGATATCTCGCCGAAATAGGCTTCCTCGGCGCCGCCTTCGGCCGAGCGGTAGGTGCAGTTGACGTCCTTGGTCGAGCCGAAGACGAAGCCCGTCCCGCCCTGGACGACGCAGTCGAGAACGCCGATTTCAACACGCTCGACCGCTTCTGCCTGCGCGGTCCCGTTGTCCTGGGCAAGCGCCGATCCGCCAGCAAAGGCGGCAGTGAGCGCGAGCGCGCCCGCGGCGGCGGTTTTTCCGAATGTCATAGTGTTCTCCTTCGCGTAGTGCGGCCGGTTTTGGCCGCCGCGCGACAAATCAGAACCGTCGCCCGAAATGTCGTTTCGGAGGCGGTTCAGATATCCTGTCGCGTTCAGTTTCTTGCGACCGCGGTGTTTCTGGCGATCGTGCAGTCAACGCCCGGCGATGACATAGGTTCCGGCGAGCGGCACCTTCATCGCGATAGCGATCGGAAAAAAAGTGAACGCCCGCGCGTTATCCCGCCCGCGCCTGCGAGGCTGAAAGCAGGGCGGCGATGTCCTCGCGCAGATAGCGGTCGACCGTCTCGTTCTTCAGTTCGTCTATGGAGATGAACTGGATGAAGCGGGCGTTCTGCAGATGGAACAGGCTTTCGCCGAGGATGTCGACGTTCGAGCCGGACTTCAGTTGGCCGCGCTCCTGCAGCTTTCCCAGGATCAGGGAAAGCTGTCGCGCCAGTTCGCGGTCAAGTCGCGCATAGGCGCGACCGAAATGCGAATTGCCCTCGATGATCGAGGCGGCGATCACCTGGCGCCAGACAGGCTTGGTCAGGAACGACAGGGCGTGATCGCGGATCGTCGCGGCGAACAGGGCAAAGGCCTCGACGATGTCGTCCGGCGAATCGGAAAGGATGGCGTCGATGCGCTCGGTCAGGAGCGTGTCGCTCTCGGCGACCAGCGCCAGCAGCAGGCCGGTCTTGGTGCCGTAGTAGTTGTAGATAGTGACGCTCGATACCTCGGCCCGCTCTGCGATCATTTCGATTGTCGTGGCGTCGAAACCGTTCGACGAGAACTGGTCGCGCGCCGCCTGCAGGATGTTGCGGCGGCGATTGCTCTTCTGACGCTCTCTCAGGCTCGACATGATTCAGGTCCGGTTCGTTCGCGATTTATGTGCCACAGGAAAAACTTTTACTCCACTAAAATATTTCATTGCCATTTAGTTTTTGACGTGACTAGAATGCCCCTGTCTCGTCACCTGGAGTCTGCGGACAATGTTGAACAAGTTCCTGTCTTTCGTGGGCGCGGCCGCCGTGGCTACCGCGCTCGGCCTTCCCTCCGCGCAAGCGAAGGAAACCATAAATGTCGGCGTCTGCGTGTCATGGCCGGGCTATGCGATGCTCGAAGTCGCCCGGGCAAAGAACCTCATTCCGGACTACGACCTGAACATCACCATCTTCGAGGATCCTCTCGGCGGCCATTCGGCGCTCGCCGCGGGCCAGATCGACGTCTACGGCTGCACCGCGGACTACATCCCGCTCACTGTCGATAGCGGCACCGACGCCGTCAATGTCGCCTTCATGAACCCCTCCTACGGCGTCGACCACATCATCGTGGCGCCGGACGTCCAGGCGTCCGATCTTCCCGGCAAGAAGGTTTCCGCGCCGCAGGCCTATATCGGCCACCTGCTTATGGGTTTGTGGCTCGACAGCCAGGGCATCACGCCGGACAAGGTCGAGTGGGTGAACCTGAACGCCGACGAGGCCGTCGGCCCGATGCTCTCGGCGGACCTGTCCGCCGCCTACATGTACGAGCCATGGATCACCAAGGTCCTGGAAGCGATGCCGGGCGCCCACAGCGTCGTCAACTCCGCCGATCCCGCCATGCTGAAGACCGGCATGTTCATGGACTCGCTGTTCATGAACAAGGGCTTCATCGAGAAGAACCGCGCGGCGGCGCTCGCCGTTCTCAAGGCGCGCTGGGAAGGCCTCGGCTACTGGCACGACCATGTCGAGGAAACCAACCAGTTGATTGCCGACTTCCTGAAGTGGCCGGTAGAGGACGTCGGCTTCGTGATCGGCACCAACGGCAAGAGCTTCGAGGGCGGCATCTACATGTACGACTTCGACGAATCCGCCCGCGTTTGCGGCGTGCTCGAAGGCGAGCCGCCTTTCGGCCTCGCCAACGGCTCGATGGCCGATGTGGTCTCGCTGACCAACGACTGGTGGGTCAAACTCGGCCTCATGAACAACAAGATCGATGCCGCCAAAGGCATCGACTGCAGCCTGATGGGCGATCTGGTGGCCGCCGGCTACCGTCAGTCCCTGACGGCCAATTGATGTGTGTCGCGG
>JBAQHA010000277.1:0-2831 GCA_049288075.1 Oricola sp. | reverse complement strand
ATGGAAACGCGTTCGCGCGGTTCATGACCGACAGAAGCGGGCAATTCGCGATCATGTTCGCGCTGTCGGCGGTGCCGGTCCTGATCGCCGTCGGCGGATGCATCGATTTCGTTCGCGCCCATACGCTGCAAAACCGCATGCAGGCCGATCTGGATGCCGCGCTGGTGGCGACGGCGGCCAAAATCGATTCCGCAAGCACAGCCGACCTGAAGGAGCGCCTGGAACGCTGGCTCCTGGCGCAATCGGCCGTCGATTCCGCGAATTACAAGATCGAAAGCATCGAAATCGACAAGGTGGGCAACAAGATCACCGCATCCGTCTCGAGCCTGCTGGATACGTCGCTGCTGAAACTGGCCGACATAGACACCCTCAACGTCCATGCATTCAGCGCCGTACAGGCTCCGATAGCCTCCTACATGGAAGTGCATATCGTTCTCGACAAGTCGCCATCCATGCTTCTCGCGGCCAATACGGCCGACCAGAAGGTGATGCGCAACAAGATCGACTGCGAATTTGCCTGCCACGAGAAGGAGGCCCCGCATTGGGTGGATGGCAAATATTATAAAACCAACTATGACTACAGTTCCAAGAACGGCATCAAACTGCGCACGGATGTCGCGATCGACGCAGTCGAGGAAGTCCTCGACCAGATCGATATGGCCGACAGCAGCCACAACCGCATCAAGGTGGCGCTCTATACGGTCGGCAAGACCGCCAAGCAGGTCCTGCCGCCCACCTATTCAACCAACGCCGCCCGCGCCGAACTGACCGACGACAAGGCCGGACTGAACAGCGCGACGTCGGAGGACGCGACATATTTCGACAAATCCTTCGAAGCGCTGAAAGGCATGGTGGGATATGCCGGCGACGGCGCCTCGGCCCACAAGCCGCTCAAGCTCGTCCTGTTCCTGACCGATGGCGTGCAGTCGAAGCGCGACTGGGTGACAGACAATGTCGACTGGCGCTGCACCGCGGGGACCTGGTTCAATGGAAAATATTACTGCACGAGCTTCTTTTCCGGCGCCTACTGGGGCTATGTAACGCCGATCAACCCGGACTGGTGCGGTTATGTAAAGGACCGCGGCCCGACGATGGCCGTCCTCTATACCGAGTATCTGCCAATCCCGATCGACTGGGGCTACAACGACACGCTCGGTTCGACGATGGCCAGTAGCAAATACGGGCCGAAGTGGGGCGGAACCATGCGCAGCGGCGTGCCTTCCTCCATCTCCCGGCACGACTATATCGACTATGCGCTGAAGGATTGCGCCTCCTCGAGCGACCTGTTCATGTCCGCGTCTGCCGCGGACGAGATCAAGGAAGGGCTGTCGACCCTGTTTTCGCGGTACTCCTCCTCCATCCGTCTGACACAGTAGCCGCGCCATGCCGATGACTTTGCTGAAAAGGTACCGCGACAACCGCAAGGGCTCGACGGCCATCGAATTCGGACTGCTCGTCCTCCCTTTCGCGGCGCTCCTGTTCGGCATCATCGAGGCCTCGCTGCTCTATTTCCAGGACGACGACCTTCAGGCCGCGCTCAACCACGCCACCCGGAAGGTGCGAACCGGCCAATTGTCGTCATCCGGCGGGACCAGGATGACGGATTTCAAAGCGGCAATCTGCAAGCAAATGGCGATCGCCGACAGGTGTGCGGACAACATCCTTGTGCGGGTCTCGGTCATTTCGGACATGTCCGCGGTGGCGCTGGAAAACGCCATCGGAGGCGACGGGGCCTTCGAGGTGTCCGAGACTTTCAATACAGGCAAGGCGGGCGACTTCATCCTCGCGCAGGCCTTCATCCCGTGGGCGGCCACCGTCGATATCTATTCCTTTTCCTCCGTCCGGCTGTCCGACGGACGTTACGTCATTGCCGCCGCCGACATCTTCAGGAACGAACCGTTTTGACCGTCTTTCCGATCTTGAAATCCAGCCTATCGGGCCGTCTCCCGCGCCTCTGGCGAGACAATCGCGGCATTGCCGCAATCGAGTTCGCGCTGCTCGTGCCGATCCTGATCATCGTGCTCGCGGCGGTGGTCGATTTCGGACAGGCCTTCGCTGCGAACAGGAAGGTCAACCAGATATCCTACAAGATCGCCGACGTGATTTCGCAATCCGCGGAATGGGAGAGCTCGGAGGTTTCGACCATTCTGACGGGCGCGAAGTCGATCATCCTTCCCTTCGAGACGTCCGGCCTGAAGATCGTACTGACCATCGTCGATGTCGACAAATCCGGCAAAGAGACCGTGGCCTGGTCCCTCGCAAGCGGAGCGACGGCCTATGCCGCGGGTCAGGCTTCGCCCGTAACGATCCCGGCCGAGATCAAGGAAAAGGACATGCAATTCGTCGCGGTCGAAGTCACCTATTCGCTTTCCACTCCGTTTACCTCGCTGTTCGAATCCGTCACCGGCCGCAACAGCTATTCATTCGACGAAAGCTACATCCTCTATCCGCGGACCGGCAACGAGATTTCCCTGCTCTGAGGTCATCGGACACGCGTCCGGGGCGCGAGAACGGAAACCCCTTCGCGTTCCGGGCGTTGCCCGTTTTCGCGACGCTCGTATTCACCCTATTTCGCCGGGATCATCTCCACCGCCAGCTTGAGCGCGGCGATGACGAAGGGGGTGGCGTGCATCAGGAGGTCGAAGATGTCGATGGGCTTCACCAGCGTGCCCGCTCCAAGCATCTTCAGGTTTTCCCAGATATGCGGCTCGGGCACGAATGGCGCGAGGCCGAGGGTCAGGCAGGCGATGATGACGATGCTCCAGGGAATCTGGCCGAGAAGCTGGCTGAGCTGAGCCATGGGACGGGTTCTCCAAAACGATGCGGCGGCC
>JBAQHA010000276.1:0-2983 GCA_049288075.1 Oricola sp. | reverse complement strand
CTCCTGATCCGCGTCAGGCGGATCAGGGCCAATCCGAAGAAGAACGCCTAGACTCGTTTGCCGTTTGACGGAAACGGCGAACCGGTTTCCGCTTCGCCTGGAGACGCTCTATCCGCCCAAAGCCGCGCGAACCGCGTCGACCGCGGCCTGCGCCTTGTCTCCGTCCGGCCCGCCTGCCTGCGCCATGTCGGGACGGCCGCCGCCGCCCTTGCCGCCCATTGCTTCCGACGCGACGCGCACGAGATCGACGGCATTGAACCGGCCGGTCAGATCGTCGGTGACGGCGACAACGACGCTGCCCTTGCCGTCCTCCGACGATGCGGCGAAGACGACCACGCCGCTGCCGAGCGACTGCTTGGCGTCGTCGGCCATCGGCTTCAGGTCGCGCGGCGACACGCCGCTGACGACCCGGCCGGTGAATTTCGTGCCGGCGATCTCCTCGGGACCTTCGCCCGCGCCGCCGGACGGACCGGCGAGCGCCAGAGCCTTGCGGGCCTCGGTCAGTTCGCGCTCCAGCCTGCGGCGTTCCTCCATCAGCGCCTCGACGCGCGGCACGATGTCGTCCGGGCTGGTCTTCAGCGCGGCCGCGACGGCGCGCACGCGCTCGTCCTGCTCGGCGAGATAATCGCGCGCCACTTCTCCCGTCAGCGCCTCGATGCGGCGCACCCCGGAGGCCACCGCGGTCTCGGCCACCACATGGGCGATCCCGATCTCGCCGGTGTTGCGGACATGCGTGCCGCCGCACAATTCGATCGAATAGGTCTTGCCCGCCTTGTCGCCGCGCAGCGCCGTGCCCATCGAGACGACGCGCACCTCGTCGGCGTATTTCTCGCCGAACAGCGCCATGGCGCCGGTCTCGCGCGCATCCTCGAGCGCCATCAGCCGCGTGCGCACCGGCGCGTTCTGCAGGATGATCTCGTTGGCGATCTCCGCGACCTTTTCCAGTTCCTCGCCCGTCATCGGCTTGGGATGCGAGAAATCGAAACGCAGCCGGTCGGCGGCGACCAGGGAACCCTTCTGGGCGACATGGGTGCCGAGCACCTCGCGCAGCGCCTCGTGGATGAGGTGCGTCGCCGAGTGGTTGGAGCGCAGCCGCGCGCGGCGGTCGCGATCGATTTCCATCTCGACGGCGGCGCCGGGCTTCAGCGTGCCGGCCGTGACCGTGCCGTGATGGACGAATACGCCGTCGGCCTTCTTGTGCGTGTCTGTGACCAGCACCGTCAGGCCGCCCTCGCCCTTCATCATGCCATGGTCGCCCTGCTGGCCGCCGGATTCGGCATAGAACGGCGTCTGGTTGACGACGATGGCGACCTGGTCGCCTTCCCCGGCCTGCGCCGCTTCCTTGCCGTCGCGCACCAGCGCGAGGACGACGCCTTCCGCCTTCTCGGCCTCGTAGCCGAGGAATTCAGTCGCGCCGTGTTTTTCGCGCAGCGCGAACCAGACCGATTCGGTCGCCTGTTCGCCGGATCCGTGCCAGTTGGCGCGGGCCTCGGCGCGCTGGCGCTCCATGGCGGCATTGAAGGCATCCATGTCGACGGTGACGCCGCGCTGGCGCAGAGCGTCCTGTGTCAGGTCGAGCGGGAAGCCGTAGGTGTCGTAAAGCTTGAACGCCGTCTCTCCCGACAGCGCGTCGCCTTGGCCGAGGCCTTCGCTCGCCTCGTTGAGCAGCGAAAGGCCGCGCTCGAGCGTGCGGCGAAACCGGGTTTCCTCCAGCAGCAGCGTCTCGGTGACGAGCGCCTGGGCGCGGATCAGTTCCGGATAGGCCTGCCCCATTTCCTGCACCAGCGCCGGCACCATGCGGTGCATCAGCGGATCCTTGACGCCGAGCAGTTCGGCATGGCGCATGGCGCGGCGCATGATGCGGCGCAGCACGTAACCGCGCCCCTCGTTGGACGGCAGCACGCCGTCGGCGATCAGGAAGGACGATGCGCGCAGATGGTCGGCGATGACGCGGTGGCTGGCGCGATGCTCGCCCTCGGCCTTCGTCTTCGTCAGGTCTTCCGACGTCCCGATCAGGTGGCGGAACAGGTCGATGTCGTAATTGTCATGCTCGCCCTGCAGCACCGCGGCGATGCGCTCGAGCCCCATGCCCGTATCGATCGACGGGCGCGGCAGGTCGACACGCTCGTCGGGCGTCACCTGCTCGTGCTGCATGAAGACGAGGTTCCATATCTCGATGAAGCGGTCGCCGTCCTCGTCCGGGCTGCCGGGAGGTCCGCCGGCAATGCCCTCGCCGTGATCGTAGAAGATTTCCGAACACGGGCCGCACGGACCGGTGTCGCCCATGGCCCAGAAATTGTCATGGGTCGGAATCCGGATGATCCGGCTCTCGGGCAACCCGGCGATCTTCTTCCAGAGGTCGAAGGCGTCGTCGTCGGTGTGGTAGACGGTGACCAGCAGCTTGCCGGCATCGATCCCGTATTCCTTCGTGATCAGGTTCCAGGCAAGCTCGATCGCGCGCTCCTTGAAATAGTCGCCGAAGGAGAAATTGCCGAGCATCTCGAAGAAGGTGTGGTGACGCGCGGTATAGCCGACATTGTCGAGGTCGTTGTGCTTGCCGCCGGCGCGCACGCATTTCTGCGCCGTCACGGCGCGGGAATAGGGACGCTTTTCAAGGCCGGTGAAAACGTTCTTGAACTGCACCATGCCGGCATTCGTGAACATCAGCGTCGGGTCGTTGTGCGGCACAAGCGGGCTCGACGCGACCACTTCGTGATCGTTCCTTGCGAAATAGTCGAGGAATGTCTTGCGGATGTCGTTGACGCTGCTCATGAAGTCCTGCCTGCAAAGGAGCCTGAAACGCTCCGGAACGGCCACTGCCATAGCCAATCGGCCCATGCAATGTCCAGCATGTCGGCGCCTGCCGCCCCGCAATCCTGCATACAGCCACCATAATGAGGAACCCGGCGGCCTTTCGGCCGCCGGGTTGCATCGAAATCCTGTCGTTTCGGGGCATGGCCGCCCCGGCGTCACGCCTCGGCGA
>JBAQHA010000275.1:0-19697 GCA_049288075.1 Oricola sp. | reverse complement strand
CAGCTGGTCCAGTGGCGCAAATGACGCCGCCTCGGCGATGCGGCGCTTGAGGTCGTCCTTGCTCTCGAGCTGACCGAACTTGGTGGTGACCAGGCCCAGCACGACGATGCGGCCCGGCTTCAGGTAGCGCAACGGCCGGAAGTCGCCCGAGCGGTCGTCGTCGTATTCCATGAAGATGGCGTCGAGATTCATCTCCGACAGCAGCGCCTCGGCCACCGGCTCGTAGTTGCCCTGGGCGGCGAAGGTGCTCTTGAAATTGCCGCGGCACAGGTGCATGCCGATCGCCATGTCGGCCGGACGGTCCTTGATCGCCTCGCGCAGCATCCAGGCATAGCGGTCGATCAGCCAGTCCGGATCCTGGCCCACCGCCGCCTTGGCTTCGCGATGCTTGGGATCGCAGAGATAAGCGAAGAAAATGTCGTCCATTTGCAGGTAGCGACAGCCGATTTCGTAGAAGCCCTGGACCGCCTTGGCATAGGTCGCTGCAAGCGCGGCGAAAAGCGCCTGCGGGTCTTCGCGGTATTCCGGTACGTGGATGTCGTCGACCGCGGTGCGGAAATGGCAGCAGGACGGGCCGGGGATCGAAATCTTCGGCATGACCTTGGTATGGTCGCGCACGAAGGCGAAATGCTCGAGCATCGGATGGTCGGACGGGAAGTCGAGCGGGCCGTTGATGACCGGCGACAGGGGAAGCGTGGCAGTGGTCGTGAAGGTGACCGCGCCCGGCTTTTCCTCCATGTCGAGGCCGGTCAGGCCACCCATGAAGTCATAGTGCCAGTAGGCACGGCGCGCCTCGCCGTCGGTGACGACCGGAAGGCCGACGTCTTCCTGCATCTTGATGAGGTCGATGATCGCCGCGTCCTCGATCTCCTTCAGGTCCTGAGCGGAGATCGACTTCTCCTCGTAGAACTTCTTGCGTGCCTGCTTGACCGGCTCGGGGCGCAGAAGGCTGCCGACATGGTCGGCGCGATAGGGCGGTTTTGCGACGCTCATAGAAATCTCCATGGATGAGACTGGTTTGAATTGGGCGTTTGTTACCACGCTGACCGGCCAGCGCAACAGCTTGCATGGCGTCAGGGCCAGTCGGCAAAGCTCAACGGCGAAAACTCGCCCGATTCCGGATTGGCCGTCGCGACCATGCGGCGGAAGCGGCCGGGCGTCAGCCCGGTCATGCGGCGGAAAAAATTCGAGAAATGGGCAGGATCCTTGAACCCGAGCGAGTAGCTAAGCTGCTTGATCGACAGCGTCGACCGCTCCAACCCGAGTGCGGCCTCGCGCGCCAGCCGTTCCGCGATCAGCGATTTCGGTGTCTTGTCGAGTTCGCGCGCGCAGATCGCGTGCAGCCGGTCGTGCGTGATGCCGAGTTCCTGCGCGTAGTGGCCGACGGGATGGTGGGAGCGGAAGCCCGCTTCCAGCAATTGCCGAAAACGTTGCAGGTAGTGGGCATTGTTGCCATTTATGACGGCCGCCACCTCGTCGATCCCGGATGCGCGCAGGATCGTCACCAGGATAATGCGCAGATGCGCGACGATCATCATGCCGGATGCAGCCTGCGGCTGGCGGAGTTCGCCGAGGATCGAGGCAAGGCGCTGCTGCACGGAGCGGTGCGCCGCGCCGTCATTCTCGAACGAACGGTTCCAGTCCCGGTCGAACAGCGTGTGCAGGGCGGCAGATTCGAAGAAGTCGCCGATGGCCCGCGCCAGGGACTCCTCGGCGATTTCGGCGACATAGCCGCTCGAGCCGGCCTCCATGACGAGGCGGAAGTCGCCGGCTGTCTGACGCCAGGCGATCGACGGGCCGGAAAGATGCGCCTCGCCGCCGCGTCCGTCGATCCGGGCATCGCCATCGGACAGCAGGAAGAGAATACGCGCATTGGCGCCGAGACCACGCTTCAATGTCTCGATGCGCCGCTGCAATCCACCATCGACGCGGTCGAGGTAAATCGGCAACTTGGTGAATTGAGGCAGGCTTGACGCCATCGGCCGCGTCTCCGAATATCGTACTGCGTGCGTCCATACCCCAAGAATGCGCAATAATCGACCAATAATCTGCATTTCCTTTGAACGCGGACGCGCTATCTTCTTCGAAACGCTTGGGAGGGCGCGTCATATGGCGCGTTCGCGTTACGCAGAAGCGGCCGTGCAGGCTGCCGGACGGGAGGAGGAATGCTGGAAGCGGCACTCCTGATTGACAGCGCAGCGGTGTACGCATCGGACGGCGAGACGTTCGAGCGGATCGATCCTGTTTCGCACGAGGTTTCGACACGCGCCAGCGCCGCGAGTGTCGAAGATGCGGTGCGCGCGGCCAACGCTGCGGCGCGCGCCTTTCCAGCATGGTCGACGACGCCGCCGAGCGAACGGCGCGAGAAGCTCAACGAAGCGGCCCGCATTCTGCTCGAGCGCACCGGCGATTTTACCGAGGCGATGATCGCCGAGACCGGCGCCACAATGGGTTGGGCCGAATTCAACTGCCGCCTTGCGGCGAGCATCATCCGTGAAGCGGCAGCCATGGCGACGCAAGCGACGGGCGAGGTGATCCCGTCGGAGCGACCCGGCTCATTCGCCATGGCGATCCGCCAGCCCTGTGGCGTGGTTTATTCCATGGCGCCGTGGAACGCCCCGGTGATCCTGTCGGCGCGCAGCGTCGCGATGCCGCTGGCGCTCGGGAACACGGTCGTGCTCAAGGGATCGGAACTCTGTCCGCGCACGCATGGGCTACTAGGCGAAGTGCTCAACGCGGCCGGATTGCCGAAAGGCTGCGTCAACGTCATCCATTCCTCGCCCGAGAAGGCGCCGGAGATTGTCGAGGCCCTGATTGCGCACCCGGCCGTGCGCCGCGTGAATTTCACGGGATCGACGCGGGTCGGGCGGATGATCGCCGAAAAGGCGGCGCGCCACCTGAAACGCTGCTTGCTTGAACTCGGCGGCAAGGCGCCGCTGATCGTGCTCGACGACGCCGATATCGACGCCGCCGTGGACGCGGCGGTGTTCGGCGCGTTCTTCCACCAGGGCCAAATCTGCATGTCGACGGAACGCATCGTCATCGACGAGAAGGTCGCCGACGTTTTCGTGGAAAAGTTCCGCGTGCGCGCCGACCGGATCAGGGCGGGCGATCCGCGTGATCCTGCCTGTATTCTCGGCGCGATGATTACCGAGCAGGCGGCGCAGCGCGTCAAGGGCCTGATAAACGACGCCGAGATGAAGGGAGCGGTATTGGTGACCGGCGGCCGCCAGGAAGGTGTGTTCGTCGATCCGGCGATCCTCGACCATGTGTCGCCGGCGATGCGCATCTATCACGAGGAAAGCTTCGGCCCCGTCGCCTCGATCGTGCGCGTCAGCGGCGACGACGAGGCGGTCTCGGTCGCCAATGACACGGAATATGGGCTAGCCGCCGCAATCTTCAGCCGCGACGTCGGCCGTGCGCTGATCATCGCGCAACGATTGGAGACCGGCATCTGCCACATCAATTCCGCGACCATCCACGATGAGCCGCAGATGCCCTTCGGCGGCGTCAAGGCATCGGGCTACGGCCGTTTCGGCGGCAAGGCGGGCATAGACGAATTCACCGAGCTTCGCTGGATCACCATCCAGCAAGGAGAGAACCGATACCCGTTCTGAAACCGGGACCGGGCACAGCAAACCGACGTTCAACAGGGAGGAAACCAATGGAACGCAGAACGCTAATCAAGACTTTCGCCGCGACGCTTCTGGCGGGCGCGGTGCTCGCCGGCCCGGCGCTCGCCGAAGGCACGATCAAGATCGGCGCCAGCGCGCCGAAGACCGGCCCGCTCGCCGGCGGGTCGGCCGTCACCTATTGGCCGGCAGTCCAGCTCTGGGTACATGACGTCAACGAACGCGGCGGCATCGATGTCGGCGGCACCAAGATGAAAGTGGAACTGATCGAGTACGACGACCGCACATCCAACGAGGAAGCGATCAAGAACATCCAGCGCATGGCGACCGTCGACAAGGTGGACTTCATCGTCCCGCCATACGGCACCGGTATCAACCTCGCCACGGCGCCGCTGATCGCCAAATACGGCTATCCGCATATCGCGGTGACCGCGGTCGCAGACGGCATCGAGGGTTTCGCGGAGCGCTGGCCGAACTCGTTCTGGACGCTCGGCACGTCGGAAGGCATGGCGTCGTCGCTCGTCGACGTCCTGAAGAAGATGCGCGACGCCGGCCAGATCAACGAGAAGGTCGCGGTCGTCAACGTCGCCGACGCTTTCGGCATCGAGCTCGCAAACACCGGCAAGCCGAAGCTGAAGGAGGCGGGTTTCGACATCGTCTATGAAACCTCCTATCCTCTCGAGCAGCAGGATTTCGCGCCGATCATCTCCGGCGCCAAGGATGCGGGTCCCGACACGTTCATCGCCTTCTCCTATCCGGGCGACACGTTCGGCCTGACCAAGCAGGCGGCGATCACCGACCTGCCGGTGAAGGCCTATTATGTGGGCGTCGCGACCGCGTTCCCGGCCTTCGCACAAGCCAACGGCCCTGCGGCCAACGGCATCATGGGCGTTGGCGGCGTCAATGCGGAGAGCGAGGCCTACAAGGACTTTCAGAAACGCGAGACCGAAATCACCGGCGTCGCGCCCGACTACTGGGCGAGCCCGGTGCAGTACGCTTCGCTCGAAGTGCTGGAGCAGGCGATCACCGCCGCCGGCTCGCTCGACAAGGCTGCCGTGATCGAAGCGATCAAGAACGGCACCTTCCAGACCATCATGGGCGAGTGGAAGTTCGAGAACAACATCATCAACAAGTTCTGGACGGTCGGCCAGTGGCAGGACGGCGTGTTCCAGGGCATCGCCTCGACGGGCGTCGGCGGCGAAAAGGCGCCGATCGTCAAGTCGGGATGGAACTGATCGCTTAACCACGAAAACCGGTGCGGCTTTCGCCGCACCGGCCAAAACGGCTAGAATTCGCCTATGGACATACTGGTCACGGGAACGGTGCTGGGGGGCACCTATGCGCTGATCGCGCTCGGGCTGACGCTGCAATACGGCGTCGCCCGGATCATGAATCTCGCCAACGGGGAGAACCTCGTCCTGGCCTGTTTCTGCGCGTTCTGGCTCTACACCTCCGCATCGATCAATCCCGTCCTCGGCATCGTGCTGATCGCGCCGGGGGCCTTCCTGCTTAACTGGGCGATCTATGCCTACGCAATGAAACCGCTGGTCGACCGTGCAAAGAATCGCGGCCAGCTGGAAATCGACTCGATCCTCGCGACCTTCGGCCTGATGTTCATCATGCAGGGTGTCATGCTGCTGGTCTTCGGCGGGGCCTATTTCTCCTACAATTTCCTGTCGGAGCCGGTGCGCATCCTGGGTGAAAACTACGGCCTCAACCGCATCGTTGCGCTGGGTGCGGCGACCGTCATCGCGGCGGCGCTGTACGTGTTTCTCTATCGTACCCGCGTCGGTACCGCCATGCGCGCCGTGTCGGTCGATCCCTCCGCCGCGAGCCTCGTCGCGATCAATGTGCCGCGCATGTCGGCTTTCGCCTTCGCGCTCGGTGGCGCGTTGACGGCGGCGGGCGGGGCGTTGCTGTCGACCTTTTACACCTTCAATTCCTCGATGGGCGTGATCTTCACCATGAAGGCGCTGATCATCGTCATCATGGGCGGCGTCGGCGATGTGCGCGGGGCGGTTCTTGCGGCTCTGCTGCTCGGCCTTGCCGAAACGGCCGTCGCGAGCCTGATTGATCCCGGACTGACGCTTGCGGCAACCTACACGCTGTTCATCCTCGTGCTGCTGTTCCGGCCGCAAGGAATTTTCGGAAGGCAGACGGCATGAGGCGCATGGACGCAAAGGAACAGCGCGTTACGGCAATCGGCCTGCTGCTGTTCGGCGCAGCGGCGGCTATCCCATTTGCCGATGACGGTTACTACCTGTCGCTGTCGGTCAATATCGTCATGTACGTGGTCCTGTGCACTGCCTGGACGCTGTTCTCGGGACCGACGCACTACATCTCGCTTGCGACCGCCGCCTTCTTCGGTATCGGCACTTATTCGGTCGGTCTCGGCATCGAGGTGCTGCCGTTTCCCGTTCTTGTCGCCATAGCGGCCGTCGCCTCCAGCGTGCTGGCCGGCGTTGTCGGCCTCGCGACGCTAAGGCTTTCAGGCGTCTATTTCGTTATCTTCACGCTCGGTCTCGCCGAACTGGTGCGCCAGGTGGTTACATGGCTGCAGGTGAAGTTCGCCGGGGCCGTCGGACTCTACGTCTTCACCGATTTCGGCGAGAAGGACATCTTCTGGATGCTGCTGGCGCTGGCGGCCGTCGTGTACATCACGGGTTGGCTGGTCAATCGCTCGCGTCTCGGTTTCGCCATGCGCATCATCGGCAATGACGAAACGGTGGCGCGCCATGTCGGCATCGACGTCGCGCGCTCCAAGGTGATCCTGTTCATGATATCCGGCGCTTTCATCGGCATCACCGGGGCCATCCTCGCTCCACGCTTCGCCTATATCGAGCCGCCGTCCGCTTTCAATCCGACGATCTCGTTCCAGGTCGTCATCATGGCGTTGCTCGGAGGCACGGGCCGGTTGTGGGCGCCGCTGCTCGGCGTGATCCCGTTCACGATCCTTTTCGATCGCATTTCTTCGGGTTTCCCGAACCACACCAGCCTGCTGATCGGCATTGCCTTCATGGCAATCGTCTACTTCCTGCCGCGCGGCGTCGTCGGTCTCGTCGACGACATCCGCAAGGCGCGCGGCAAGGATGCCGCCGCTCCGGCGGGCGTCCCGGAGGCGGCGGAATGAGCGGCGCGCCCCTTCTGTCGGTCGAATCCGCGCGCAAGGCCTTCGGCGGCCTCGTTGCGGTCAACGACGTCGATTTCACCGTCAAGCAGAGCGAGTTGATCGGCCTGATCGGACCGAACGGCTCCGGCAAGACGACGATGATGAACCTGATCTCGGGCGCGCTGACGCCGACGTCGGGCACGATCCGGCTCGACGGCGAAATCATCTCCGGCATGCCTGCGCACGAGATCGCGCGGCGGGGCGTTGCACGCACCTTCCAGCTGGTGCGCATCCTGCCGTCGCTGTCGGCGGTCGAGAACGTCGTGGCAGGCGCAGTTTTCGGCCATGTGCGCGCCTGGGGCGACGATGCCTACCGGGAGGCGGAGGTCCTGCTCGATCGCGTCGGCCTGAGCGGACGCGGCAATTCCCCGACCGGCTCGATGACCTATATCGACCAGAAGCGGCTGGAGCTCGCGCGCGCGCTCGCGTCGAACCCGCGCCTGCTGCTGCTCGACGAATGGCTTGCCGGCCTCAACCCGAGCGAACTGAAAATCGGCATCGACCTGATCCACGCATTGCGCGAGGACGGGCGAACGATCATCATGGTCGAGCATGTCATGGATGCCATCCGTTCGCTGTGCGATCGTTGCGTCGTGATGTCGAGCGGCGTCAAGATCGCCGACGGTTCGGCGCATGACGTGCTGTCGCAGCCGGAAGTCGTAACGGCCTATCTGGGAGCCGACGATGCTTGAGGTCGATCATCTCTCGGTCTCGTACGGCGCGCACCGCGCGCTGGAGGATGTCTCGATCCGCGTAGCGGCCGGCGAGATCTGCGTGATTCTCGGCGCCAACGGCGCGGGCAAGAGTTCGCTTCTCAAAACGATCGGCGGCATGGTTCCGGCGACGAACGGCGCGCGCATCACCATCGACGGCAAGGACATCACGCGGGCGAAACCGCACAAGGTTGTCGAAGCCGGGCTGGCGCTGGTGCCGGAAGGGCGCGGCATCTTCGGCGACCTGACGGTGGCCGAGAACCTGCAACTCGGCGCCTATGGACGCCAGGCGCGCGCCAACGAAGTGAAGCGCCGCGAGGAAGTCTTGACCCTGTTCCCGCGCCTCGCCGAACGGCGCAATCAGGTTGCGCGCACGATGAGCGGCGGCGAGCAGCAGATGGTCGCCATCGGCCGGGCATTGATGTCCAATCCGACGATCCTGATGCTGGACGAGCCGTCGCTCGGCCTGTCGCCGCTATTGACTAAAGATCTTTTCAGATCGCTGAAAGCGGTGCGCGAAACCGGAGTCGGCATCCTGCTGGTCGAGCAGAACGCCAAGCAGAGCCTGGCGATCGCCGACCGTGGATATCTGATCGAAAACGGCCATATCACGGGCGAAGGGACGGGCGTGGACCTGGCGAGAGACCCTGCGGTGCAGGCTGCCTATCTGGGCGGCGCGGTCGCGGCCGGACAAAAGCGGGAGGAGATAATGGTGCGAGACGAGCATCGACGGTTCTATGTGCCGGCGGGCGCTGTCGGCGGCGGGCAGACGCAGCCCGAAACGAGCGCGCGCCCCGAACACGGGCAGTTCTACGTTCCGTTGAGCGCGACCGGGGGTAGCGATGGGAAGGCAGCAAGCCCGAACCCGGCAGAGAGCGCCGTGCGGCCCGAACACAGGCAATTCTACGTGCCCGCGGGGGCGGTCGGCGGAGGCGCGCAGATCAACGGTCAAGCCAATGGGCACGGACACAAAATCGCGGAAACAACGGCGCAAAGCGGGGATGCAATCATCATGTCGAGCCAAGCCCATGAACTGAGCCTGCAGGCTGCCGAATTCGTCAAGAAGGCGACGCGCATCCAACGCGAGCATGTCGAGGCGCAACGCGTTGCCTATCATCTCGATGCGGCGACGAAACTGGTATCGACCGAAAAACCGGCCGCGCCTGCAGAAAAGGCGGCGTCCGCCTCCGCATCGGACCTCGGCCGGCAGGCCGCCGACTTTGCGGCCCGCGCGGAGCGGATACAGCGCGAGCATGTCGCCGCCGAGCGCGCGGCCACGTCGGCCGGCGCCAAGCCCAAAAAGTTGAAGGGCCGCAGCAAGAAATTGGCCAAGAAGGCCGAAAAACTGGCCAAGAAGGCCGAAAAGCTCGCCGCGAAGGCGACGCATATGAGCGAATAACCGGACAATGGATGGAGAGTAAGATGGCACGCGTATTGGACGGCATGTATATCGGCGGTGGATGGTCCACCAAGTCGCAGACCTTCCCGGATTACAACCCATCCGACGGGTCGATATGGGCGAATGTTCCCGACGCATCGGTGGAAGACACGCGCCGCGCGATCGAGGCGGCACATGAAGCGTTTCCCGAATGGGCGGCAATGCCGTTCACCAAGCGCTCGCATATCCTGATCAAGGCCGGCGAGATTTTCGAGAAGCGGCGCCAGGAGATCGTCGACGCGGTGATCGCCGAAGGTGGCGGCTGGGTCGGCAAGGCAATGTTCGAGACCGGCTATACGGCGGAAATCTTTCCCGCGGCCGCGGCCGCCAATTACGGTTCGATCGGCGAGGTGCTGCCGTCCGAATACGGCAAGCTGTCGATGGCGGTTCGCCGCCCGATGGGCGTCGTCTCGGTGATCAGCCCGTGGAATTTTCCGCTGATCCTGACCGGGCGCGGCATGCTGTTCCCGCTGGTTGCGGGCAACACGATCGTGCTGAAGCCGTCCGAGGACACGCCCTATATCGGCGGCCTGTTGTGGGCGGAAATCTTCGAAGAGGCCGGCCTGCCGAAGGGCGTCCTCAACGTCGTGACCTGCTCGCGCGAAAGCGTCGCGGCCGTCGGCGACGAGATGATCGAGAACCCGCTCGTCAAGGGCGTATCATTCACCGGTTCGACGGCGGTTGGCCGCCTGGTCGCCGCAAAGGCCGGCGCGCATCTGAAGAAATGTTGCGTCGAACTTGGCGGCAAGAACTCGATGATTGTCTGCGACGACGCCGACATGGAGCGTGCGGTGCAGGCTGCGAATTTCGGCGCCTTCATGCATCAGGGACAGATCTGCATGTCGATCGAGCGCGTGATCGTGCACGAGGACATCTATGACGAGTTCGTCGAGAAGTTCATCCCGCGCGTGAAGAAACTGACGGTCGGCGACACGGCGGACAAGAGCAACATCCTCGGCCCGGTCATCAACGACCGCGCCGCCGAGCGCATCAAACGCCATCTCGACGACGCCAAGGCCAAGGGCGCGAAGTTGCTCGCCGGCGGCGGTATCGACGGACGGTTCGTGGAGCCGACCGTGTTCGCCAACGTGACGCCGGACATGCTTATCTACCAGGAAGAGACGTTCGGCCCGGTTTGTTCGATCTTCAGGGCAGGAAGCGACGAGGAAGCGATCCGTATCGCCAACGACAGCGAATACGGCCTGACCGCCGGCGTGATGTCGGAGGACGAGGGGCGAGCGCTGGAGATCGTCAACCACCTCGACACGGGCAACTGCCACGTCAACTGCTCGCCGGTGAATGATGAGCCGCATGTGCCATTCGGCGGCTTCAAGGCCTCCGGTTCGGGCAAGCATGGCGGCAGGTGGTCGATGGAAACCTTCACCGAGACCCGCTGGATCACGCTCGATCGCGGCCAGCGTCCGTTCCCGCCGGTTTTCTAAGCAGGTCGAAACCATTTTGCGGGCAGGGCGTTGACGTCCTGTCCGCCCCGGCCCGCTCGCGGAGCCGGTTTGCCGTGGGGCCTTTCGGTCGCCGCGACGGGCAGCTTTTTGGAGGAGAGCTGCCCCAATAGAGCCGCGAAAAGCGGCATCTCACCGTGTGTCAATGGGAGGAAATACCATGCAATCAAGCTGTTATGCTCATATTCGCAAGCTGGCTCTGGCTGGCGCAGGCGTGCTCCTGCTTTCTGGCAGCCTGGCGCTTGCGCAACAGGATCCGCCGACGCCGCCAAAGATCGACAATCCGCCGCCGGCCGACGGCCCATTGGAGGGGCGTCCCGAGACACCTGGCGCACAAGCACTCGCGCCGGCGACGCCGCCGCCGTTACCGACTGCCTCCGCCGACCTGCCGCTGGACAAGATCAAAGTTCCCGAGGGTTTCAAGGTCGAGGTATTCGCAACCGGCATCCCCGAGGCGCGCACATTGCGCATCGGCGAGGGCGGAACGGTCTTCGTCGGGAACTGGCAGCAAAACAAGGTCTGGGCGATCGCGAAGGACGGTGAGCCGAAAGTCCTCTATGAGGGGCTCGACTGGCCGAACGGGCTGGCTCTTGTTGGCGGCGACCTCTACATCGCCGAACATCAGCGCATTTCGAAGGCGGCCGATATCGAGGCCAATCTCGACAATCCGCCGGCGTTGCAGCCGATCTATACCGATCTCGGCGAGCCGCGTCCGCATGGCTGGCGCTATCTCGCATCCGGTCCGGATGGCAAGCTCTATGTTTCCAATTCGTCGCCCTGCAACATCTGCGCGGTTCCGCCTGGCTTCGGGGAGGTGCGCAAGATGGATACGGACGGTTCGAACGTGGAGGTCGTGCTGCGCGGCATGCGCAACACTGTCGGCTTCGACTTCAGCCCGGTGAACGGCGAGCTCTACTTCACCGACAATCAGCGTGACTGGCTGTCGGAAGATCTGCCGCATGACGAGTTGAACCGCGTCACCGAACCGGGCAAGCAACATTTCGGCTTCCCGTTCTGCCACAACGGCACCTTCGCCGACCCGGAATTCGGCTGGGGCTACAAGTGCTCCGACTTCACCGATCCGATTGCGCTGCTCGGGCCGCACACGGCGCCGCTCGGCATGAAGTTCTATACCGGCGAAATGTTCCCCGAGGCGTATCGCAATGCGATCTTCATCGCCCGGCACGGCCCGTGGAACCGCACGACCAAGATCGGTGCCGATATCGTCGTCGCCCATCTCGACGAAAGCGGCAACGTGGAGTCGATCGAACCGTTTCTGACCGGGCTGATCGAGAATAACGAGTATGTCGGGCGTCCCGTCGACGTTGCAGTGATGGCCGATGGCTCGCTGCTGGTGTCCGACGACTGGAATGGCGCGGTGTATCGCGTCAGCTACGGATTGTAACGCCATCGGGCTCCGGCGCAGCCGCGCCGGGACCCTTCCTTTCACCGGATGAATCAAGCCGCCATGCGCCAGCTTCCCGTCGTCCTCACTGCCGCCATGCTCACCGCCTTTGGCATCGCAGCGCCGTCATCCGCCCAGGAGGGTTTCGACGCGGTCAGGGGCCAGTGCATCGCCTGCCACGGCGAGAATGGCGTCTCGGACACGCCGGACACTCCGTCGCTCGGCGGAATCGACGACTATTACGCACTGCTGCAGCTCGTTGCGTTCCGCTCGGGCAATCGCAGGAACGAGTTGATGAACGATATCGTCGCCGATATGAGCGACAACGACCTGCGCGCCGCCGCCGCCTGGATCGCCAGCCTGCCGCGCCCGCCGGCGCCGGAGGAGGCGGGCGATCCGGAGAAGATGAAGCGCGGCGCGGAACTTGTCCCCGCCAACCGCTGCAACGCCTGCCACGGCGTCCAACTGCTCGGCGGCCACCAGATGCCGCCGCTGCGCAATCAGCGCGAGGACTACCTTCTAAAGGCGCTGGGCGACTACAAGGCGGAGCGCCGCTTCGGCGACCGCGCGGCAATGGTGGAGATCACGACGCCAATCGCCGACGAGGACCTGGCGGTCCTCGCCCATTATCTGGCGCATCTGCGCGAATAGGCATGGTCAGTCCGGCAGGACGCGAACGTCGAGCAGGGCGGTGCGGCGGTTTTCCCGCACGACTTTCAATGCCTGTTCGATCACCTTTGGCAGCTCTGCCGGATCGGTCACCTTGCGCGCCCATGCCCGGCTCGCGGCGGCGGTGTTGGTGAAGTCCGGCGAGGGCTTCAGTGCCGTCAGCGGCATCTCGTTGGCGCGCGAAGCAAAGCCGGACGGATAAAGTCCGCTCACCGAGGCGCGGACGGCGCCCCATTCCTCGTTATTGAGGATGATAATCAGTATTGGGAGTTCCAGCGCCTCGGCGATCTGATGGCAGGCGGTCGGGTTGGCAAACATGTAGGAGCCGTCGCCCATGGTAGCGACGCAGACGCGATCCGGTTCGGCGAGTTGCGCGCCGAGCGCGGTCGGGAAGCTCCAGCCGAGGCCGCCCGAATGCGGCTCCTGGAACCATGAATTGTGGTTGGTGCGCTTCAGCGTGCCGAGCATCGTGCCGAGTTCGGAAAACACGCTCGACTTGACCCCGTCAAGCGCCTCGCCGAGGCAGTGGCTGACCCATGCCTTGGTGATGCCGCGAGACGTATCGCGGGCGCGCTCGGCGAGCGCGGCGCGGTTCGCCGCGGAGGCCTTGGCGAGCCGGTCGCGGCGCGCCGAAATCGTGCCCTTGTCGCGGTGCAGCGGGTCCATCGCCGCGATGAGGGCAGGGACCGTCAGCGCGGTCTCGCCGGCGATCGTGAGGTCGGAGCGGAAATTGCGGACCGGGAAACGGCTGAACACCGGATCGGGTCCGATATTGATGACCTTCGCGCCGGGCGCGAGCTTGTGCTTGTCGGGCCACCAGGGGGCGAGGCAGTTCAGCACCACCACCACATCGGCTTCGGCCATCCACGGGCCGGGATCGGCGCCGACGTGGCAGGGATGGTCGGTTGCGATGGCGAGATGGGTCGCCCACCAGGAGCAGACGGCGATACCCCAATGCTCGGCCCATGTTGCGAAGGCGGCGAAGCTTGCCTCGTCGCCGGAACCGCGCTGCGCGATGACGAGCGGGTTCTTCGCTTCCGCGAGCCAGCGGGCGGCGGTGATGATGTCGTCGGGATTGGGCGCGCCTGTAACGGGGCGGATCGTCGCCGGGCCTTCGAGACCCTCGCGCGGGGTTGGCTCGCAAAGCGTTTCGCGCGGAAGCGACAGGTAGACCGGGCCTTTCGGCGTGGAATTGGCGATGGCGTGAGCGCGGTCGAGCAGGCCGGCGACCTGTTCGGGGAATTTCAGTTCATAGTCCCATTTGCAGGATTCACGCACCAGCGCCGTCTGGTCGCGCATCTCCTGACCCCAGCCGATCGGCACTGTGCGCGCGCCGAAGCGGTCGCCTTCCATGACCGGCGTGCGGCCGGACATCAGCAGCATCGGAATCTGTTCGCAGGCGGCGTTGATCGCGCCGGTTGCGCCGTTCGACAGGCCGACATTGGTGTGAAGCATCACCGCCTGCGCCTTGCCAGTCATCAGGTAATAGCCATGCGCCATACCCAGGGCCGCGTGTTCGTGCGGAATGACGAGCGCCGTCGGCAGATCGATGTCCTTGGCGGCGGCTTCGGCCAGTCCCTCGATGATCGGCGGAAAGTCCGTTCCCGAATTGGCGAACACATAGTCGACGCCAAGCGCTTTCAGGCGCGTGAAGATCGCGCCGCCAGCCGTAATATCGCCTGAAACCATGTGTTTCATGCCCAATTCCCGGTCCCTGTTCTTGTTATCCGCCCAGCAGCCGCGGCAGCCAGAGCGTGATCGCCGGGAACATCACCAGAAGCGTGACCCGGATGATCTCAGCGAAGAAGAATGGCATAACACCCTTAAAAGTTTCACTCATCGGGACGTCCTTGGCGAGCGCCGAGATAACGAAGACGTTCATGCCGACGGGCGGCGTGATCAGTCCGAGCTCGACGACGATCAATGCGAGGATGCCGAACCAGATCTTCAGGTCTGCCGTGCTCATGCCGAAGCCCGCGCCGTCCGCGCCCTGGTAGATGCCGCCGTTCAACTCCATCAGGACGGGCCAGAAGAAGGGGATCACCAGCAGGATCATCGACAGGCTGTCCATCAGGCAGCCGAGCACGATTAGGGCGAACAACAAGATGATCAGCACGGTCATCGGCGGGAAGCCGGAGGAAACCATCCATTCGGCGGTGACCTGCGGAACCGCGGCGCGGGACATGAAAATCTTCAGCATCTCCGCGCCGAGCAGGATCAGGTAAATCATGCCGGTCGTCTGGGCGGTTTCGAACAGGGATTCCCTCATGCCGGCCCAACTGAGCCGGCCCCGGACAACCGCATAGAGCCAGACCAGGAAGACTCCGATCGCGGCGGCAGGCGTCGGATTGTAGAGGCCGGCATAGATGCCGCCGATCACCAGCATGAAGATGATCAGCACCGGGATGACGCCGATGGTCGCGGCGACAAATTCGGCGCGATCGGGGGAGCCGCCGCGCGGGCCGGCATTCGGCCACACAAGGACGTAGATCGCGATGGTGAGCATGAAGAACAGCACGGCGATCAGGCCCGGAATGAGGGCCGCCATGAACATCGTGACAATATTGGCTTCCACGATGATGGCGTAGATGATCAGCACGACCGATGGCGGGATCAGGATGCCGAGCACGCCGCCGGCGGCGAGCGTTCCGGTGGCGAGCGATCCAATGTAATTGTAGCGCTTCAATTCGGGCAGGGCGACCTTGCCCATGGTCGAGGCGGTGGCGAGCGAGGAGCCGCAAACCGCGCCGAAGATGGCGCAGGCGGCAATCGCCGCCATGGCCGTGCCACCGCGCAGCCAGCCTAGCCAGGCGTTCGCCGCGCGGAACATGTCCTGGCTTAGACCCGCGCGGGTGGCAAGCGCACCCATGAAGACGAACATCGGCACGACGGACAGGTCGAAAATGGAAAACTGCCCGTAGGCGAGCGTTTTCAACTGGCTCATGAAGATCGCGCTGCCGTTCAGCAGCGTCACGCCGACACCGCCAACGAGGATCATCGCATAGGCGATCGGCATTCGGATGGCGATCAGCACGATGAGAACGACGAGGCCCGCGAGGCCTGTCAGGAGTGCGTCGGCCATCTGCTCAGGCCTTCCTAATCTTGTTGAAGTCTTCGAGAAGCGTGATCAACGCGGCGACGGCCAGGAGGCCAAGCGAGATCAGGACCGGAACAAACGCAACCCAGTGCGGGAACTGCAGGATCGCAGTCGTGTAGTGATAGGCCTTCTGGTCGAGCATGCCGAGATACATGCGCGACAGGAGAAGAAGGCTGAAGCTGAGCGCCACGAGCGATGCCAGCAGCGAAAAGAAGGCGACAAGCCGGTGCGGCGCGCGCGCGGTGAAGATGTCCGCCGTCACGTTGGCGCCGACGAGTTGGCAATAGGGAAGAAAGGCGAAAGCCGCCACGGCCACGCCGATCTCGGTCATTTCGAAGTCGCCGGGAAACGGTTTCCAGACGACGCCGCCGATCACCGAGATCACGTTGATCGCGACTACAAGCGAAAGCACGACGCCGCCGAAGAAAGCCCAGCCGATAATGAGGTTGCGGGCGAGGCCTTCAAGCCCCGCCCGCTTCGTTGCCGATGTGCCCGACATTACATCGCGCTGTGTTTCGCGATCGCCGCGCGCGCTTTCTCCACAAGGCCTGCGCCGTCGATACCCGAGGCGGTGACCTCATCGATCCAGCGCTGGACGACCGGCTGCAGCTTGTCGTCGAACGCCTTGGTCTCCTCCTCGGTCAGCGTGATGTGTTCGTTGCCGGCGTCGGTCGCGACCTTGATGCCGAAGTCGTCGGAAGCGCGCCAGATCTCGCCGACCTTTGCCCACCATTCCGGGCCCGAGGCGTCCTTGAAGGCTTTCTTGATGTCGTCCGGCAGCGCGTCCCAACGAGCCTTGTTCATCGAGACCTGGAACGTGGTGTTGCCGAATCGCGTCTTGTCGTAGCCTTCGATCTGGTACTTGGTTTGCTCCTGAATGTTCAGGGCCGGGATGATCTCCCACGGAATGAACGCGCCATCGACCACGCCTTTCGAGAGAGCCTGCGGCAGTTCCGGAACCGGCATGGCGGCCGGAGACGAGCCGAGCGACTCGATGATCCATGCCCCGGTGCGCGTCGGGATGCGCATCTTGGTGCCTTCCAGATCCTCCGGCTTGCGCACGAGCTTGTCAGCCATGTGGATTGCCTGACCGGCATGGACATGCAGGAACATGACCTCGACGCCCGGATATTCTTCCTTCAGGTCGCTCTCGAACATGTCGTACATTGCGAGATTGGCGGCCGTCAGATTGTTCTTGTAGACGGTCGGAAGCTCGAAGACCTCGGTGCGCGGGAACAGGCCCGGCGTGTAACCATTGACCGTCCAGACCAGGTCGACAACGCCGTCGCGGACCTGCTGCACCAGTTCCGGCGGACGTCCGCCAAGCGACATGGCCGGGTATATTTCGATCTTCACGCGGCCGCCGGAATTTTCCTCGACCTGCTTTGCCCACGGCTCGAGCATCTGCGTCTGCGCCGGCGCCTTGGCGCCAAGCAGGTGATGCAGCTTGAAGGTGAATTCCTGCGCGGACGCGAAGGACGTGCCCACCATTGCGATGGTGACGCCAAGAACGGCGGCCCCCGCAAGTTTCAATGCTTTCATGTTTTCCTCCTCCTATATGTTTACTGCGTCAGCGGACGGACCTCCCGGGCCTGCAATTACCGCAAACGAACCGGACCGGAACGAAGTGAGCGCCCCGGCTTCGTCAGCGTATTACAAGCCTTTTTTCCGCCGTATGTCACCAACTCTGGCCGCCGGGCCTGAAAAACCCCCGGCGGAATGGTTTTAGCGCAATTCACCCTGCAAAAACTTGGGAAAAAAGTGCAGAAAAACGGGCGCACATGACGCAAGAATTACGCGCGGAATCTTGAATTACGAGATACTGGCCAAAAACGGCCTTGCCGCGAGGTTATGAGGGCGCATATGGAAACGTCACGCGGGCTTGCGCCGCCGGCATGAGCTGGCGTAGCCCGGCGCAGCACGAAACCGGAACCGCCGAACGGAAGGCCACGCGATCATGAACGAACGCCAATTCGTCCTCACCCTGACATGCGAAGACAAGCCCGGAATCGTAGCGGCGATCACGACCGAACTGGCCGCAGTCGGGGGCAATATCGCGGAGTCGAACCAGTTCTGGGACCGCCAGACCAACCGCTTCTTCCTGCGCATCGCCTTCACCGCGCCGGAAAGCGTCGATCGCGAGGCGATAGAACGGGCCTTCAAACCGGCTTCCGAACGGTTCGCCATGAAGATGAACATCGCCGATACGGCGCGGCTGCCGAAGATCATCATCATGGTCTCGAAATTCGACCATGCGATGCTGCACCTGCTGTACCAGATCCGTGTCGGCTGGCTGCCGGCCGAAGTCGTCGCCATCGTGTCGAACCACGAGGACTCGCGGCGCACGGCGGAGATCGAGGGAATTCCGTACCATATCCTGAAAGTGACGAAGGACAACAAGGCGGAAAAGGAGGCGGAACTCCTGCAACTCGTCAAGGATACCGGCGCGGAGCTGGTAGTCCTGGCGCGCTACATGCAGGTACTGTCGAACGAGTTGTCCAATCGCCTGTTCGGCATGGTGATCAACATTCACCACTCTTTCCTGCCGAGCTTCAAGGGCGCCAAGCCCTATCACCAGGCCTATGAGCGCGGCGTGAAGCTGATCGGCGCGACGGCCCATTACGTCACGCCGGACCTCGACGAGGGACCGATCATCGAGCAGGAAACGGAACGCGTCAGCCATGCGATGACGGCCGACGACTTCGTGGCAACCGGCCGCGATATCGAGAGCCGCGTGCTGGCCCGCGCCGTCAAGATGCATCTAGAGCGCCGGGTCATGCTCAATGGCCACAAGACGGTGGTTTTCGCGAAGTAAGCGAACATCGCCGTCATTGCGCGAAAAGCGCAGAGATCGCGGAGCAGTTTTCAACGCGCGCGCAAACCTGCCCCGGTGGCCGGGTTAACAATATTTTATCGAATCTCATGTCTAGCTGTGCGGGCAATTATTGCATGCGGCATCCCTGAAGATGCACCGACATGACGTCGATCGCCGCTGCCCGAATGGGGCAGGAAGCAGACATCGTGTCATGTTTCCCGTCAAATCCGGATTAGCGGACCGAGCGTGAGATCGGCTCAGCGATGCCGCGACCAATTGAGCCTGCGCCGCCATCGGCCGCAGGGCGGATGTCCCGGAATGACCGGATCCCGCGAACCAGCACCGCGAGTGGAGGCATTACAAATGCGTGACGACAATCTCAGTTCTTCGGAACCCACGCTCAAAATCATTTCGTTCCGCCTTGCCGACCAGGTCTTCTGCCTGGACATCATGGTGGTGCGCGAAATCCGTGTCTGGGTGAAGGCGACGCCGCTTCCCCATTCGCCCGATTACGTGCTCGGCTTCATCAATCTGCGCGGTCGCGTGATCCCGGTCGTCGACATGGCCTTGCGCCTTGGCCTCCCGGCGATCCAGCCGACCGAGCAGAGCGCCATCATCGTCATCGATGACGGCAAGCGCGGCGTCGGTATCCTTGTCGAAAGCGTTTCCGACATGGTGAGCGTGAAGCCGGAAGACATGCAGCCGGTTCCGGACGTGATGAGCGACGAGGAAAAGGCGCTGACCAAGGGCATCGTTCCGGTCGGCGACGACATGATCTGCTTCCTCGATCTTTCGAGCCTGTTCGAGACGGTCGAAGAAGAAGAACTTGTGGAAGCGGCGGCCTGACGCCGTTCTGCCCGAGATCTCGGCGTCGGATCAGCGATCCGACGTCTTCCAACGCGGATTGATCCACGGCTCGGCGTTTTCCGCCGGCAAGGGCGTGCGCCCGAGGATATGATCGGACGCTTTCTCGCCGACCATAATCGACGGCGCATTGAGATTGCCGTTGGTGATGCGCGGGAAGATCGACGAATCGGCGACGCGCAAGCCCTCCACTCCGATAACCCGGCATTCCGGATCGACGACGGCGTTCCTGTCGTCGGCGCGGCCCATTCGCGCCGTGCCACAGGGGTGGTAAGCGCTTTCCACATGTTCCCGGATAAAATCGTTCAGTTCGTCGTCGGTTCGAACTGACGCGCCGGGCTGGATTTCCTTGCCGCGGTACGGATCGAACGCGGCCTGGCCGAATATCTCGCGCGTCAGGCGAATGCAGTGACGGAAATCGGCCCAGTCCTGCTC